>NZ_CAXUNQ010000070.1:0-19703 GCF_964252615.1 uncultured Bradyrhizobium sp. | reverse complement strand
TCCGGCTGTATGAAACACCCAATCTCGGTGTCCATCAAACCGGCAGCAGCTCAGTTGGCGCGTTTGCCTTTTCGGCGGTTATCACCGGGCCAGATTGCTTCGACGAAGAGTCCTCGTTCTGAAAGAGCTTTGGGAAAGCAATGCCTAATACCAGTAGAGCTATCCCAAACGCGAGGCTAATCGCTCTTGAAGCCGTCGCCAGCTTTGGAATTTTGATCTCTTTGACGTCGACACCGCCGCCGAAGCTGCCGATCATAATCAGAGCCAGCCCAGCCAAGAAGGTCAAAGCTTGAATTGTCAATAATTGCTGCATGATACGGCCCCGTCCTCTAGAACATTTTTACGCGTAATCTTAAATACCGCAACCAGAAGCGGTGCTTGCTACGTGTTGGTCGTGCAGTTGAAGTTCGGCAGTCAGTTTCGGCGCGGACTGTGCGCTACGACGCTAGGCGCTGTTAAACGTCTGCCTTCGGCAGCAAAGTCGAAATGCCTGTGAGGAGCGGCAACGTCCGCTAATGCCCTAAACTGACACCGGCTCATCTGGCCCGTGTCCGATTTTGGAGACCGGCGGGACAGACCGCGAACGCCTCCGCGGCCATGATTGAACTATTCCCGTTTACCGGCAATCTGAGCCAGAGACCGAGTTCGATCGGCACTAGGTCCTGTAGGCGGCAGTCAGAAGTTTCTGCCCCCGAATTTGGCGAAAAAGAGGGGAAATTCGCCTGACATTTCAAAGGCCTTTTTCTAATCGGGAATGTGCGAGTTCGAATCCTCTGAGGACAGCCAGGCAGTCGCTCAATCCAGGATAGCATAAGCAAAAAACTCTGAAAATGCCCGCAAAATGCAGGCTTTTGCTAATTCTTGCGCTGTCTCTACACTCCAAATCCGACAATCTGTGAGCGAAATCTGCAAAGTCTCTGGCAAACACCCGAATATTCCCGTTTTCCGCAGATGGGAGTCAGAGACCGTCGCGATCAGCACTCTGTGGTGTGGGTCGCAGGCAGACGGAACGTCTTCTTGCGCTATTAAATGCCTCCTTTCGAGCAAAGCAGACTCGCGGTGAATGAGCCGGAATATACGCAAATGGATCGGTTGAAGAAGTCGGCCTGTAGATCGAAGGCAAGCCGGCCAACACGATAGCGGCAGTGGGGGAATCAGCGGAACCGTGGTCCGTGTATCGGTGGTGATCTCTACGACACTACAGTCGCGGCGCAGCCTTGTCTGTCCCCCATTTCGTTATGGCAGCGTCGCCCAGCACGGCGTCATGCAGGGGATCGTCCTGGTGCACCGCGACAATGTTCATGGGCATGATACCAAGTCGATATCCCATAGGCATGATAATCGCCGCCAGGGATTCTCGACCGACCTTTATATGTTCGGCGACAATGACAGGCCTGCAAGCGGCAAGTGTTGCAGAAGCTCCCTGAAGGACCTCCAGCTCCATACCCTCCACGTCGATTTTCAAGAAGTCCAGACGGCTCAAACCAAGGGAGTCGATCGTCAGGCTTGCGACCTCGGTTGTGGCGCTTTTCCTGTAGTCGATCGGTTGCCCGATATCTTCGTTGTGCCTGGACGGTCTCACCTCCAAACTACCAAAACTTCCTTCGCGCGAATAGTCCGGGACAGGGGCCCGCAATACGCCACATCGAGAGGAAACGGCGGCGTGCGTCGCGCGCGCGTTGCCGCAATTGTTGAGAACGATGTTTCCGGCAAGCGCATAGAATATCCGCTCCTGAACCTCGATTGCCGTGACGGTCCCCCATCCGGTCATCGCCTTCGCCCACTCAATGGCGTGGGTCCCGATATTGGCGCCGCAATCGACAGCGACGACCCCGTCGCCGAAACTGGCTCGTCTCAACCTCAGTACGCGAAGAAAGAAATTTACATCCCTAGGGGCGTAAGCTCCGCTTTCCAGGAGCTCAAAGCCAACTCCGTATGCCCCACCCTGTCTCGGACGATGGACGTCCAGGCGATTAACGATCATCGCGCCGTGATCGGACGCCGCCAGCACAAAGGCAATGGGCCGATCTGCGACCGTCATGACCCATACCTTAAAAAAATATCCTCGGAAAAAATTATCCCCGGACGCGAAAGCTTTCGCTGCGGCATTGTTCATCAGCCGGCGTTAGCGTCACGAGCTGGTGGTGAAAATCAGACGGTCGAATCCGGCACCTGTCTCATAAGGTCAATAGCTTGCGCCTGTTGACGGGCGCCAAGTACCGGATTCTGTCGACAAGGAGGATGCCTATGTCTTTCGAACACCCGGGCTATCATAGTCATTGTACGAACCGCCCTGGGTGAGATCGGTCGCCGAGCCCACATCGACCATCTCCGGGCTGGAGTATTCAGGTCGACGGTCGCTCTTCGCAGTGTTCTTATTCCGAGCATTAGCTTGGTCCTGGAGTGTCTTGTTCGCCATCTCTAAAACTCCTTCAATTTGCATCAGGATGCTAACGCCGATTTAGACCGGTGGCAATGGCCATGGAGACCTCGAAGACAGACCTAGCTGACCGTTCACTCCAACCATGAACTGCTGTAACCAGGCTTCGAGACAGATGGCGGCGAGCAAGCTTCCTATTCCTGGCGAGTGCCCGACCGCCGCGGCGCGGATCGCGGCGCGCCAGCGATCACCGTTGACATAGCCAAGCTCGACGATCATCGGCGAATCGGTGAGGCGGTTTTGCCAAAAGGCGCTCCGCTCAAGACCAGTGTAGAATATTTGGCCGCGGCCCGCCTTGCCTCGCCGCGTGCGAACAGGCTCTGGCAGGATGCCTGCCAGCGCCCGACGCTGTAGAGCACGATCGATCACGGGCGACGAAGCCAACTCACCGGGTACGTTCAGCATGAATTCAACGAGGGGTCTGTATAAAAGCGGGTGACGGAACTCGGCCGCAGGGTTCGGATGGTTATTGTGTCGGGTGAACCCGGCGACGACGGCCGAGATTCGTTCAAGAATGGCCGTTCCCCCCAGGGTGGCAGCTCGAAGCACATGTTGTCGACGCCGTCTCCATCGGACTCTTTGACGATCTACATAGTCCTCGCGCAACCATACTGGAGGCGGCGAGCGGTGGAAGTAGCTGTCGAGCACCTGCCCCCGCCAGCTTCGAAGTATCGGCGCCAGGGCATAACGCGTGAGCCAGTATTGCGAGGATCGTTTGTCGGGACTCTCCTTCACCAATCCGCTCACGGCCCAGGCGAGGGCCCGTAGCCGTCCTTCACGTATCATGTCCGCAAGGTAAACGGGTCCCGCGCCATCTCCGAGGAATACCGCGTCCCCGCCTTGTCCTGTCAGAACGACCTCGACGCCACCGCGTAGAAGCGCCTGATCATAGAGCTCAAGCATTCCCTGAGTAATCATTCGATCATTGGGTTCGGCGACGAAACCGATCGAAGGGCGGTCGAACGGAAGACGGCTGTCACCGTCCAGCGCGTGCCACGGCACGGCGTAGTAGCGCAGCGCGTGCTCGATCCAGATTCGCTCGTCCGCGACAGTTGATTGAGGGTAGATCGTTGAACAGGCCGTGACTCGACCTGCATTCTGCCGTGCGGCATAGGCAAGAACGGTGGTAGAATCCAGCCCACCCGAGAGCTCGCACCAGACTGGACCTTTTGAGGGAATCGCCGCATCGACACCCTCGGCGATCAGCAGCCGCATCGTGTCCTCATAGTCCGCCGAAGACTGCAGGCGCGTTTGACGCCGTTCGGCGAACGGCCACGCTCGGTGACGGGAGAGACGGCCCGCAACCCATGACAGGCTCTCGCCCGGCAGAAGCCGAAAAACGCCGTCGTAAGGCGTGCGCCGACCAACCTCCTGATTTCCGCCCAGATGATCGGCGATATATTCGTCGTCAAGCCGGAGGGGGCTAACCCATCGAAGCAGACCCTCCAGAAATGTGGCGAAGTAAATTCGATCCCGCGTCGAGTGGTAGAACAGGTTTGCTATGCCCAAGGTGTCATGAGTAATCAGAAGTTGTTTTGCATCAGGCAGGTAAACGACCGCTGCGTACTCACCCAAGACATGGCGGGAGAGGTCACCGCGCCACTGCTCCGCGGCGCGGCAGATCAACTCCGCGTCCGACAATTCCCCTTTGCAGTTGTTGTCCAGCATCGATCGAACGGAGGATGCATTGGCAATATATCCTCGAAAGACAGCTCGCTTGCCGATGGAAGCAAATGGAACGTCACTTTCTCCAATAGTCAGATTTCCGCCGGTGCTCAGGTAGCCGGCAAAATGGGTTTTGGTCCCCATCAGATCGTCGCTATCGTAGTATAGCCGCCGACCTCGTCCGGATCGTTGAGAAGCAGCTGCCCACCGCTTTCAACCCAGGCGTGGGCGCGGAAGGGAAACCGCTGGACTCCAATGAAGTGGTGCGCGTCGATCCCTGCTCGCATGAGAAAGTGATAGAGCGCGAGAGACCGTGGCAGGCAATCGATTGGCGCCTTGACAAGGGGTATGAGGTTTTCCGCAGAGACAAACGCTCGTTGAGCCTGCGCCAGATCGTTCGCGCCTCTCTCCGCAAAGGCGGCTGGTTTTGGAAGCATGAGAGCATATTCATAGGCTCGCCGAAAATTATCATGCCCGATGCGAATGCGGGTTCTAACGAGAGACATCCATGCGTGAGGTATGGTTGGTGCCGAGAAGCGGTTCCGCGCATGAACTGGTGGCAACGCTACAACCGGTTCCTCCTGCAGGTACCCCCGCTTAAGGCAATCGCTCGTGAAAGCTCGTGTATCGGCCTGAAGACGACTTTTCGACCCTCGCAATTCGGCCGACAGCATCTCGAGGCGCTCGGCTTCGCTATTCAATGTAACAAGCGCGCGCCACATCACGCTCGCCGTCTCATTCATCACGACGTACCGCCCATCGCGGATATCCAGGAGAATTGTGCGGAGTTCCACCTCGACGTGTCGAACAAGCGGCGCCGGGTACAGAATTTCAGACTGCTTCATGTGAGCGCTTGGTGGTGTTTACGATTTGCCTGGCCGCTGTTACGACAGAAGATGAGGTGGGCCAATCGGTCCAGGGCTCGCAAGGATGATCGATCCGGCTCCATCGGTTATAGCTTTGCGCCGTTTGCAGAACACGCTGGCCCCGCCCCTTGTAAAAGAACCAGCAACGGGGATTGGTCGGACCAAAAAGGGCCAGGGTCGGCGTCCCCTGGCTGGCCGCGAGGTGCATTGGGCCGCAATCGTTCGCAACCACTAGATGTTGGCGCCGGAGCAGGCGCGCTAATTCCAGGAGGTCTATGGAGTCATGGATCGTGACCCCGCCGAGCCCACGAAGCCGATCGGCAGAGCCCTTCTCATCCGGTCCTACCACGACACTAAGCGCCCAACCGGCAGCCAGTCCTGAACGGGCGACGTCCAGCCACCGCTCTTCGCACCAGCGTTTGGCCGGCTGCGAGGCGCAGGGCGCCAAGGTCACCTTCACACCGGCAGCCTCCGCAACTTCAGCACTCTCGATTTCGCGAAGATCGAGCTTGAGACTGCTCAAAACGTGAAACCATGACCAGAACTCGTGGCCCGCGGCATGAGCTATCAGCGGCGCGTGCAGCGCCCAGATCGGAAGGTCCGGGTCACCACAAAGTCCGACGCCGTCTTCGTTGAACGTCGGCGACCTGAATTCCTCGACCGCGCGGGCATCTCCTGAAAAGACGCGGATCGAGCGGGTATCAGCCAGGTCGCGACGAATAAGGCGCCTGGTCATGAGTCGCTCCGAGAGGCGAACGCCTACCCGGTCAATTGAGAGATCAATCACCCAATCGTAGGTCGTTCTCGCCAATTCCGCGTCGCCATATGTGAACGCCCGACGAACACCCGCAACCCCGGCAAGCAGAGACCGCATCTCGCGGGACGTTACGACGTCGATTGCTCCGGGTCCGCCTCGCAAGGCCAGGCACTTGGGGATAAGAACCGCCGCACACAGGCAGTCGCCAAGATGGATCGGCATTAGCCACAGCCAGGAGGTCAGGATCGTTCTCGCACCGTTTTCCACCCGAACCCGAACTCCCCCGATGTCGCAATCTGAGCTGTTGCCGGTTGATGACGGCTAGCTAATCCCACTTTCCGCTCGAACTCAACAGAGCTGACGTAGCCGATCGTTGAATGACGCCGGATCGCGCTTTAAACCATTAATCCAAAAATATTATTGACCCGGCCCGATGGGCTCACGGTCCGGGTCGTATCTTCAAGGGTTGCGGCGCGGGCCATTGCAATCAGATTGCCGCGCCAGAAAAATGCGGTAGATGTCCCTGTCGCTTGTTTGCACTTAGCGGACCTGACCGTCCGCATCACTGCGTGGTCCAGGCGGCAATCTGAAGTCTCCGACCTCGAATTCGGGCGAAACGCGGGGAAATTCATACGACATGTCAAAGGGCTTTTTCTGATCGGGAATGTGCGAGTTCGAATCCTCCGAGGTCAGCCAGCAGAGCGGCTGTCCCAGGTTGGGCCTCAACTAATCGCAGAAAAGCCGGCTAATGGCGGGCTTTCGGAATTCGGTAGCCAGTCTTCAGACTCCAATTTCATGAGTTTTGGGCGGGAATAGCCGAAAGTCTCCGGCCATTCATTGAAATATTCCCGTTTTCCGGAGATGCCCACCGGAGACCGGTTCGATCTGCACTGCGCGCGGCCGAGGTGACGAAGAGCGTCCGCGTTGTTTGCCGGGTTCAGGGTTGAACCGAGCACCGCCGCCTATTCTGATTGTAGCCTCTCGGACTTCCGTAAAGGAAAATGTCATCTAAGCTATTTATTATAAAAGAAAAACGCAGCGTGATATTATGGATCACGACAATCGAAGCGCAGATTATGGTCCTGGTGCGGCCCCGGCCGGGATCCAGCACCGGGATCGGTGTCGTCGGCAAACAACTTTTGTGAAGCGAAGACGTGCTCGGCGAGCCTTTTCTGTAGTACCTCGAGCCACCAGCAGGCGCCGCCAACCCAGTTGGCCAGAGTCGAGCGGTCGATCTCGACGCCCTGCCGGACAAAGATCGGACTTTGCCTATAGAGAGGAAGATGATCGCAGTATTTGGAGACCAGCACGTGCGCGAGCAGGGCAGGGGTTGCGAGGCCTTGGCGGTCGGCCGTCCCGGGGCGGGCGCCTAGTGGATGGTTCCGCAAGAATCAAACTGACCTCTCACGTCGACGCCGCCTCCAGCCACGCGATCGGCACCGATCGCGTCTATTTCCTCGCTTCGACGGCAACAAGCTGATAGCGAAATCACCAGGCGTCGTCGTTCCTATGACTGGCCAAATGAGCATCGTCGAATTCGAGATGGAAGGCGGACTGAACTCAGCGCGGAGGAAATCTGTAAGGAGCCGGTCGACCGGATTCTGTCACGACTTGCGACGAGCGCTGCAGGGGGCTCGATGCCGCAGAGGCTCAATCGCGGTTGACGACCTTCGGCCCCCAACGATGTCGCGGTCGTCAAGCGATCGCCGCTCTGGCTGCAGTTTCTTTCCCGCTTCCGCAATCCGCTGGTCATCATCCTGCTGGTGGCGAGCGCACTGTCCGCGGCTATCGGCGACGTCGCGAGCTTCCACGACTGATCCACGTTGATCGAGCGAGTGACTGCTATATTCCTTGATTGTCGTATCGCGGATGTCACCCAAGCGGCTCAGGACGACGGCCTGCAGACTCATCAGCCTGTTGATGCGTTCTGCTTGGTACGCTGACCCATTGTGGTTTGAGCACGATGTGCTGCCGCAATCGCGAGCGGCGTCGTCATGATTGGCCAGGCGCAATGTGCTGATCCGCGTCTCAGTCGCGACAGTCAGGAAGGCATCTTCGATAAGGCGTTCTCAAGCAGGCGCATCGTACCCCTCATGTTCTCGATCTGACATTCGCCGTTCATGTTGGCGACATAATCATATGTCTCGTGGTAAAGTCGGATGCTATTTAAGATGGGCCTGAACCTCATTTGACCCTGTATCCAGCAACCATGTTTCTCACTAGAGAACGAAACCACCATCGATCGTCAGACTCTCACCAGTCATAAAGCCAGCACCATCGCTTGCGAGATAAGACACAAGAGCTGCGACGTCGGCTGGCTTTCCGATGCGGCGAAGGGGGATGCGGTCGGTGAGCGCATCAATCATCCCGTCGGTCATGTCCGTATCTATAGGCCCCGGCTGCACGTTATTAGCAGTGATGCCGCGCGGTGCCAGCTCGAGCGCCAGTCCCTTGATCAGAGACGCGATGGCTGCCTCGGTCATCGCATAGATGGCCCCTTGCGCAGACCCGACGCGTATTGCGCCATTGCTGCCGATGGTAATGATCCGTCCGCCATTATGTATTGCCGCCATAGTGGCCTGGATAGACAGAAATACCCCGCGAATATTGACGTCGACCAGTCGGTCAAAATCTTCAATCGCGAACGAATGGATCGGGCCGAGCTTGAGGATTCCGGCATTGACGACTACCACGTCCGGACGACCGAACTGCTGGATCGTTTGTTGGACGGCGAGTCGCACTGCATTGGAGTCGGTGCTATCGGCACGAACCGCAATCGCCTGGCCGCCACTTGCAGCGATCGCATCGCAAACCTGTGCTGCGCGGTCTGCGCTGCCAAGATAGGTCAGCGCGACCGCGAAACCATCGGCGGCGAGGCGCTGCGCGATTCCGGCGCCTATGCCGCGCGATCCGCCGAACACAATGGCCACGCGCCGCTGGTCTGATGCACCGACAGTCATATTGGTCTCCTTGCTCCGGCGGCGCCTCCCGTTCGGGCGCGCCTATCTGCCCTCCCTGATCCAATGCGAGCGCGATTGCCGCCATCAGCGACTCCGGTCGTCCATTAACACCTTGGTCGTAGTCCGGTGTGCGCGCGGACGATTTGCCGTAGCGAAGAACCGCGACAAGGTTTTGGAACGAACGCCGACGTCGAAGGCCCGCGTCAGCAATGTGAGCCATCGTCAATATCCGGAGAGCATGTGATGATCGAGGACATCAGTAAAGAGCGCCGTCTTCTTCTCGGCGCCGCGACAGCAACATTTGCAATGACGCAATTCGGCTTGCTCGGCCGTGCGGAAGCCGAGGCTGAGCCACGCCGGGCAACGCAGGCGAGCGAATTTGGACCGGTCAGGCAGATCGATGCCGGTGCGCTCAACGTCGGTTATGTCGAGGTCGGTCCGGCGACCGGCCCGGTGGTCATTCTTCTGCACGGCTGGCCGTATGACATCCATTCATTCGCTGAAGTTGCTCCGATCCTGAGCGCGAAAGGCTTCCGTGTCATCGTTCCGCATCTGCGTGGCTATGGCACCACGCGCTTCCGATCCGACGCGGCCGTGCGCAATGGTCAACAGGCTGTGCTGGGCCTCGACGTGATCGATCTGATGGATGCCCTCAAGATCGAACAGGCAACGATCGGCGGCTTTGACTGGGGCGCGCGAACGGCGGCGATCGTCGCTGCGCTGTGGCCGGAGCGTTGCAAGGCGCTGGTGTCGGTCAGCGGATACCTGATCGGCAGTCAGGCCGCCAACAAGGCGCCGTTGCCACCGCAGGCTGAATTACAATGGTGGTATCAGTATTACTTCGCCACCGAGCGCGGACGCGCAGGTTATGACAAATACCGGCATGACTTCGCCAAGCTGATCTGGAAACTCGCATCGCCCAGGTGGCAGTTCAGCGATGCGACGTTCGATCGGAGCGCGGTCGCGCTCGAGAATCCCGATCACGTGGCCATCTCGATCCACAATTATCGCTGGCGTTTGGGGCTGACGGAGGGCGAACCGAAGTATGACGAGTTCGAGCAGAAACTTGCTGCTGCGCCGACCATCAACGTCCCGACGATTACGCTCGAAGGCGATGCCAATGGCGCACCGCATCCACCCGCGGGCGCCTATGCCAAGAAGTTCACCGGCAAGTATTCGCACCGCTTGATCAAGGGCGGGATCGGTCACAACTTGCCGCAGGAGGCCCCGCAGGCGTTTGCCTTCGCAATTATCGATGTCGGCCGCGCTTGAAGCGCGGCCGGTGATCGGCGATCTGCATCGCGAAATTCCCAAAGGTGAATTGCGTATTGGACGCAATGGATTCATCGCGGCGAAATCTATGCGATGCGTGACGTCCGACGCCGATAACACGTGCCCGTTGGGTTCACTAACACCATGGTCGTAGTCCACTTTATGCCTGTGCGATATGCGGCGGTCGTTCTCTTCCGGCATCTTCCGGCATCGACCGGCTCGCTTGGATGAAGCGGTCGGTAGCGACAGCGAGGGATAGACAGCAATGGCTGACGAAATCGATCAACAGCGCCGCAAACTGGTAGGCATGGCCGCGACGACCTTTGCGATGGGGCAGTTCGGCCTGATTGGACTGGCAAACGCGGAGCCGAAAGCAACTGCGATCAAGCTGCAGTCTGCAGCCGCAGGAAGCGCGGTAGCACTCGGCACGCTCAAACATGTCGATGCGGGCGTGCTGAACATCGCTTACGCGGATGTCGGTCCCGTGGACAGCCCACCGGTCATTCTGCTGCATGGCTGGCCTTACGATATTCATGCCTTTGCCGACGTCGCGCCGGCCCTGGTCGCAAGGGGTTTTCGCGTCATCATTCCGTACCTTCGCGGCTACGGTGCGACGCGCTTCCTGTCTGACCAGACAATGCGGAACGGTCAGCAAGCGACCTTCGCGGTTGACGTCATTGCGTTGATGGATGCGCTCAAGATCGATACGGCTATCTTTGGCGGCTTTGATTGGGGAGCGCGCGCGGCCAATATCGTTGCAGCGCTGTGGCCACGGCGTTGCAAGGCGCTGGTGTCGGTCAGCGGCTACGACATCGAAGACCGGGAAGCCGACAAGGTTCCGCTGCCGCCGGCTGCCGAACGGCAATGGTGGTACGAGTACTACTTCACCACCGAACGCGGTCGCGCGGGATACGACAAGTATCGCCGCGATTTTGCCAGGCTGATCTGGCAACTCGCCTCCCCTAAGTGGCAGTTCGATGATGCGACGTTCGAGCGGAGTGCTGCGGCGCTGGATAATCCGGATCAGGTCGCGATCTGCATTCACAATTATCGCTGGCGCCTTGGCTTGGCTGAAGGCGAGGCAAGGTACGACGAGCTGGAGACGAAGCTCGCTGCGGGGCCCGTGATTTCGGTGCCGACCATCACGCTGGAAGGCGATGCCAACGGTGCGCCGCATCTCGAAAGCAGTGCTTATGTTAAAAAATTCTCCGGCAAATATCGGCATCGGCTGATCAAGGGCGGCATCGGTCACAACTTGCCGCAGGAGGCCCCACAAGCCTTTGCATCGGCAATCGTCGATGTCGCGGTGCTGTGATCCGGCAAGACAGGAAGGAATGACATGAATCGCATCTCGGCCTTGCTGCTTGCTGCGGGAATGAGTGTTTCGGTCGTGACCGGTTGGTCGCTGACGGCCGGGAATGCGGACCAAGGCGATGCTTCACCGATTTATGGCGTCAAAATCCCCGCGGGCTATCGTCAATGGGAGTTGATCGCACCGGCGCAGGAAGCCGAACCGCTCAACGAGTTGCGCGCGGTGCTGGGCAATGCTGTGGCAATCAAGGCGTACAAGGATAAAGCGCTTCCGTTTCCCGACGGCACCGTTCTCGTCAAGCTCGCCTGGAAACATGTGCAGTCTCCCGAATTCGAGCCGGCCTCCATTCCCGGCGCTGCGACTACGGTCCAGATCATGGTCAAGGATTCCAGGAAATACGCGGCGACCGGCGGTTGGGGTTTTGGCCGCTTCGTCAGTGGCAAGCCGGCCGATCAAGCGCATCATGAGACCTGCTTTGCCTGCCATGAGGCTGGCGTGAAGGATCACGACTACGTCTTCACCCGCTACGCTCCCTGATGACCGATGAACCCGTCTGCCAGAGAAGGATGTCATGATGACAGAGAGTGGTAACGTACTTTACACCGCAAAGACCCATACGACGGGCGATCGCCTGAACGGCGTGTCGCGCAGTTCGGATGGTCGTCTGGATATTCGGCTGACCAGTCCTACCGGCACCGGCGTCGGTACCAATCCAGAGCAGTTGTTTGCCGCCGGCTGGTCCGCCTGTTTTCACGGCGCTATGGGGTTGGCGGCCCATCGCATGAAGGTTGCTCTTCCGCCCGATACAACGATCGACGCCGAGGTTGATCTTTGCATGGTGAATGGCAGCTATTTTCTCCAGGCCAGGCTAAACGTGACCTTGCCCGGCATGGCGCGTGAATCGGCAAAGGCGCTGGTCGATGCGGCGCACCAGACATGCCCGTATTCCAAGGCGATCCGCGGCAATGTCGACGTTGAGATCAAAGTGGTCGAGACTGCATCGAAGGATGGTTGAGAGGGGCGCCGCGATATCCAGGCTTCAAAATCCGGCTTCCCTGAATATCTCGAACGGCTAAAATCGATAGAGATCATTCAATTGCTGTCAGATCCGCTACCCTCGGTCGATGTGGGTCCGGGCGCAGCGGAAAACGGCAGATGACATTCATGCTCTCGCGGAGGTCCATCCATAAGCTGGTTGTCGATTGCGCGGTCGCCGTGCTGGCCGTCGCTGCGACAGTTGTCGGGGCATTCGGACTTTATCGTCTCTCAGGCATCACGCCATCGGCATCGCTGTTCTCATGCGCGGTGATGCTGGTGGCGTGGAGCCGCGGTGTCGTTCCGGCGATCATTGCAACGGCATTGACGATCCTGGCGTTCGATTATTTTTTTCTTGAGCCGCGCTATTCGCTGGCGTTTCAGCGTAGCGATCTGCCGCAGCTTGTGTTTTTTGCCTTCGCGGCGCTGCTGGTGTCGTTGCTGTGCGATTCCGAGCGGCGCAGCAAGCGCGCTCTGCGGGAAGCCAGGTCGGAAACTCTGGCGAATGCAACGAGATTCGCGGAGGTTCAACGCGAGCTTCAACTGACCATCGATACTATTCCGGCGATGATATCGACCTATCATCCCGACGGAACGCATAGCTTCGTCAACAAGGTGTGGACCGATTATACCGGAATGAAGCTCGAGGACGTCATTGCCGCGAAGGGAGCGGGGCTGTTTCATCCCGATGATCCGGAGCGCGAAGCATGGCGGGCGTCGCTGCAGAACGGCGAACCGCTCATCGCGGAAGCGCCGATCCGTGCCGCAGACGGGTCGTATCAATGGTTCAGCATTCGACGGACGCCGTTGTGGGATGGCGAGGGCCGCATCATCAAATGGTATTCGATCGGTTTTAATATCGAGGATCGCAAGCATGCGGATAACGCCTTGCGGGAAAGCGAAGCGCGCCTTGCTGCCGCGGAGCGAGAACTGAGGCTGACGCTGGATTCCATCCCGACGCTGGCGTGGCGCACGAAGCCAGATGGTTTTGCGGAATATCTGAACAAACGCTGGCTCGATTATACCGGGCTGTCACTGGAGCGGGCACTCGGTTGGCAATGGACGTCGGTCATTCATCCCGATGATGCGCCGAATTTGCAGAAGACCTGGCTCGATATGCTGGAAGCACAGGTCCCGGGCGAGATGGAGGCGCGCATGCGCCGCTCGGATGGGGTCTATCGATGGTTTCTGTTCCGATCCGAACCGCTGCGCGACGAGTCGGGAGCAATCGCGGGATGGTACGGCACCAACACGGATATCGAAGACCGCAAGCAGGCCGAGGGTGCGTTGAGACGTAGCCGAACTTATCTCGCCGAGGCGCAGAAACTGAGCTGTACGGGCAGTTTCGCCTGGGATATCGAAAGCGACACTCACTTCTGGTCGGACCAGACCTATCAAATCATGCAATTGGAGCCCGCTTCCAATTTAACGACCGACCTTATTCTTCAGCGCATTCATCCCGAAGATCGGATGAAGATGGTGAACGAGCTCAATCGGGCGATGGAAGGCACTGAATACTGGGATTACGAAATCCGCCTTCAGATGCCGGATGATTCGATCAAATATTTGCATGTTCTGGCGAGGCGGGCGACCTATGAGGGGGCCCGTAGCGAAGTGGTTGGAGCCTTGTTGGACATCACCGAGACAAAGAAGTCGCAAGAGGCGCTGTATACCGCGCAATCTGCATTAGCTCATGCGACGCGCGTGGCGACGCTGGGCGAGATCAGTGTTACGATTGCGCACGAGGTCAACCAGCCGCTGGCGGCGATCGTCGCCAATGCTCAGGCATGTCTGCGTTTTCTGGATCGCGACATGCCGGATCTGGAGAGTGTTCGTGGTGCCGCGCAATGGATCGTCAAGGACGGTAACCGCGCGGCCGATGTGATCCGTCGTGTCCGTGGAATGATGAAGAAGGCGGACGCCAACAAAGGGTCCGTTCAGTTGAATGACGTGATCGAGGAGGTCGCTGCTCTGCTGTATCGGCAACTGCAGGGGAAGGGGGTGGTGCTGCGATGCGACCTTCATAATCTTCCGCCGGTCATCGCGGATCGCACGCAACTGCAACAGGTCGTCATCAACCTGATGATCAATGCGGCCGAGGCAATGGAAGAGGTGCACGGCCGTGCGCGAATATTGGTGGTCCGCTCGTTCTGCAGCGAGACCGGGCGGGTTGCCGTGACGATCGAGGATAGCGGGTCGGGAATCCCGAACGATCCCGAGCGACTGTTCGAGGCCTTCTTCACCACCAAGGCAAGTGGGCTGGGAATGGGGCTCTCTATCTGTCGTTCCATCGTCGAGGACCACGACGGCCATTTGTGGGCAACGTCGAATTCCGACCGACCGGGTGCGACCTTTCAGTTTGAACTGCCATCTTCGGCGGTGGTCCCTCCGCTAGCGATACGTGAACCATGACGCGCGATAGTCTCAAGCTGCGAGAGGTGGTGATCGTTGTCGATGACGACGAGTCCATGCGCGTCGCGCTGACCTATCTGTTTCGATCCATGAATATCGACGTGATGGTATTCCGGTCGGCTGCCGAAATGCTGAGCAGCAAGCTGCCCGATATGCCATGCTGCATGGTACTGGATATCAGGCTGCCAGGCGTCAGTGGTCTCGAGTTCCAGGACCAGTTGGCACGGAATGGCGTGCCGATTCCAATCGTGTTCATGACTGGCCATGGCGATATCCCCATGTCGGTGCGGGCGATGAAGGCCGGGGCGGTTGATTTTCTGACCAAGCCGTTCCGCGATCAGGACATGCTCGATGCGGTCATGCGCGCATTGTCCGTGGATCGCGAAAGGCGCAAGGTCGAAGAGAGGCTGTCCGAGCTGCGCGGCCGGTTCGAATCTTTGACGCCGCGGCAGAGCGAGCTGTTCAAGCTGGTTACATCGGGCCTGATGAACAAGCAGATTGCCGGCATCCTCGAAGTGAGTGAGGTGACCGTCAAAATCCACCGTGGAATCATGATGAAGAAGATGGAAGCGCGCTCGGTGGCCGATCTGGTGAGAATGGCGGAGACGCTTGGCGTCAAGAAGTCGATATAGTGGGTTCATCGAGCGAACCCGTCACAAGGTCCGGATGCCATGCTGCGCGTTCCGTCAACGGAATTCCTGTCTATGTCCGCTTCGATCGCTTTGTCCGATGTGTCTCTCTCGACACCCGATGGTCGCGTGCTGTGTTCCGGCATCAACCTCAGCTTCAGGGTGGAGCGGGCCGGGCTTGTCGGCCGTAACGGAATTGGAAAAACCACGCTGCTGTCGTTGATAGCAGGTCGGCATTTGCCGCAGGTAGGTACGCTGTCCGTCAACGGGACTGTCGCAATGTTGCGACAAAGCGTACTGACGAAAACCGGTGAAACGATTGCCGACTTGTTCGGCGCAAAGCAGAAATTGGCCGTGCTGCGGCGTGCGGAGACCGGAAGCGCGACTGCGGAAGAAGTTGCTTCAGCGGACTGGACTCTGGAGGAGCGGGTCGCGGCCGCGCTGGCGCGCCTCGGACTGGATGTGGCGATCGAAACCGAACTCGTCAGATTGTCCGGCGGCCAGATTACGCGGGCGCGCCTCGCCGCATTGATCTTTGCGAGGCCGGACTTCCTGCTGCTGGACGAACCAACCAACAATCTCGACCGTGATGGCCGCATGGCCGTGATCGATCTTCTCTCTGGCTGGCGAAGTGGTGCGATCGTCGTCAGTCACGACCGCGGTTTGCTCGAAACCATGGACGCGATCATTGAGCTGACGTCGCTGGGAGCTGCTCGCTATGGCGGCAACTGGAGCCAATATCGCGAACGCAAGAGTATCGAGCTGGCTGCGGCGCAGCACGATCTCGCGTATGCCATGAAGCATTTAACCGAGATCGAAAAAAAGGCGCAGGATGCGGCTGAAAGCAAGGCACGCAAGGATGCGGGAGGTCGACGCAAGCAGGCGAAGGCGGCATTCCGCGGCTCCTTGCCGGGGGCCGCAAGGATCGTAGCGAAGATACAGGCGGAGCGCGCGCGCGCGTGGCCGAGCGGCGGCGCTCGCAGGCTCTGACGGCTGCCGCGGATGCGCGACAGCGGATCGAGGTGCTGCAGCCGTTTTCGGTCAGGTTCTGTTCGACATTGCTTCCGGCCACAAAGTCCGTTCTGCAGATCGATCGGGTCACGGCCGGCTACGATCGGCAGAATCCCATCTTGCGGGATGTCTCGCTCACGATCACCGGGCCGGAGCGCGTCGCCATTACCGGCCCCAACGGTTCGGGGAAGACCACGCTACTGAAGCTGATCGACGGAAAGTTGCAGCCATGGGCTGGTCATGTCCGTCTGAAGACCGACATGGCGATGTTCGACCAACCGGTGAGCTTGCTCGATCCGTCGCTATCCATTCTGGCGAATTTCCGCCGGATCAATCCTTTGGCGGATGAGAATGCCTGTCGAAGCGCGTTGGCACGGTTCATGTTCCGGGCCGACGCTGCATTGCAGGTTGTCTCAAGTTTGAGCGGCGGCCAGTTGCTGCGCGCGGGCCTGGCGTGCGTGTTAGGAGGCGTCAGGCCGCCTCCGCTGTTGATCCTTGATGAGCCGACCAATCATCTGGACATCGATGCGATTGAAGCTGTCGAAGCGGGATTGCAGGCCTATGATGGTGCGCTGCTGGTCGTCAGTCACGATGAGATATTCCTAAACGCTATTCGCGCCTCACGAAAAGTGGGCCTGGCAAAGTAGCGGATGCCAAAAAAACGAAGAAAGCTAGCCTCGTAATAACTCGCGAACGTCACGGTTGCAGCCCCACAGTTTGATCTTGTATTTCAACTACATATGGGTTCGAAGTTTTATTCTGAATGGCGCGCCATTTTGCTACCATTCACAATAGAACTGCGAACCCCAAACAATCGCCCGAATGATACCAATGGTGGTGATCTTCCGATTAAGCGTCGCGCAGCGCACGCGCTAGCCTAGGGCGGGGATGGAGTTCGCTCCGAACATCAGCGGCATCAAAATTTCGCTGAAATAAACATTGTGGCTACTGTCCGACGCATCGGCGCAGATCTCGCAGATGTGCGCGAGCAGTGGACGCTTCCGTCAGGTAAGCGTCCATTTCTTGCACGTGTGTCAGTGCGCGGTGGTTATTGGCCGCCAGTTCCAGGGCAAGAGGTCGTCGAGGCGGCTCATGGGATGCCCGTTAGACATGCGCTCGAGCACGTCTTCGAGATAGGCGAATGGCTCGACGTCGTTGAGCTTGGCGGTGGTGATGAGGGAGCAGACCGTCGCCCAGCGGTCGGTGCCCCTGTCGGATCCGGCAAACAGGTGATTCTTGCGGCCAAGCGTGACGGGACGAATCGCGCGCTCGACGGTGTTGGTATCAAGTTCGATGCGTCCGTCATCGAGGAAGCGGCAAAGAGCGTCCCAGCGGTTCAGCCCATAACGCACCGCATCAGCAAGGCTGCTGCGGGGTGGGATGTGGGCAAGCTGGGCTTCCAGCCAGAGCTTCATGGCTCCGACCAGCGGCAGCGATCTGGCTTGACGCACGCTCTGCCGAATGACGGCGGTCTGGCCACGGATGATAGTCTCGATGGCATAGAGCTCTGCAATCCGCCGCAGCGCTTCAGCTGCGATCGGCGAGGCGGTCGCTTGGTGGACCTCGCAGAACTTCCGCCGCGCATGGGCCCAGCAGGCTGCGAGCCGGATGTCGGCGCCGAGCTGCTCGAAGCCGGGATAGCCGTCGACCTGAACCGTGCCCTTGAAGCTTGCCAGATGAGCAAGAGGACGCTCGGCCTTGCGGTCGGGGCTGTAGAGATAGAGGGCAGCCGGCGGATCGGGCCCGTGCCATGGTCTATCGTCCCGGGCGTAGACCCATAGCCGGCCGGTTTTAGTGCGTCCGCGGCCAGGATCGAGCACCGGAATGGGAGTGTCGTCGGCGAACAGCTTTTGCGAAGCGAAGACGTGCTCAGCAAGCCTTTTCTGCAGCGGCTCCAGCTACCAGCAGGCGCCGCCGACCCAGTTGGCAAGGGTCGAGCGGTCGATCTCGACGCCGTGCCGGGCAAAGATCTGGCTTTGCCGGTAGAGCGGCAGATGATCGCAGTATTTGGAGACCAGGACATGAGCGAGCAGGGCGGGGGTTGCGAGGCCGTTGGCGATCGGCCGCTCCGGGGCCGGTGCCTGGTGGATGGTCCCGCAGGCCCGGCAGCCATAGCGGGGTCGGCAGATACGGATGACCCGGAGGCGTGCCGGCACATGGTCGAGCATCTCGCTCACCGTCTCGCCGATCATGTGCAGCGGGCTGCCGCAGCAGGAGCAGGCCTGGTGTTCGACATCGAACCATCTGTCCTCGCGCGGCAGGTGTGCTGGCAGGCTCGGCCGCTCGTCTTGCGTCCTTGGAGTTCTGGTCCTGGTTAAGGGAAGTATGGCCTCGGCCCTTGCAAGATCGGCGTTGAGATCCTCCAAGCCGAGCTGCAGCTGATCGTCGTCGAGCCGCTCTGCGCGTCGGCCGAACTGGCTGCGCTGCAGCTTCTTGATGATAAGATGGAGCCGTTCGATCTCCGCCTGCGCCTCGCTGAGGCTGGTGCGCTCTGCCGCTAGCGAGCGCACCATCCGCTGCAACGTCTCCACATCACCGGGCAGGGCTGCGAGATCGATGTCCATGAGCGAGAAAAGTAGCTGACTCGCGCCGTACTTGCCTCGCCACTTCCGTCACCGAGTCAATCAGTCGCAGTGTCAGCCTGCTAGAGCCGGACGCCAGCGCTGCTCCGGAGCGCGCCAGTCCACTCCTTCGATCAGCAGCGACAACTGGGCCGAGGTCAGCGACAGCGTCTCGCCAGGCTCGATGCTCGGCGGCCACAGAAAGACGCCGTGCTCGAGCCGTTTGGTGAACAGGCAGAGCCCGGTGCCGTCCCAATAGATGATCTTGATCAGGTTGGCCCTTGTGCGTCCGCGGAACACGAACAGGTGGCCCGTGAAGGGATCCTGCTGCAGCACGCCCTGCACCAGCATGGCGAGGCCATCAATGCCCTTGCGCATATCGATGAAGCCTAAGGCGAGATGTACCTTCACGTTCGGAGGGAGAAGGGTTGTCATGCCACGGTCTCCGCATCGGTGATCTCGACGGCGACAAATGCCGGAGGCGCCAGCTCTTGCTTCCATCGACGCAGAACGCGGGCGTCGATACCGTAGCGGCGAGCGACCTCAGCGGCACTCGTTCCATCTAACGCGGCCTGATCAAGAATCTGGCGCTTATCCGCCTCACTGAACCTGCGCCGATGACCCTCACGTGGCCGCGCAACGATTGGGCTTGCCGAACGGGAGGAGGGATGATCTTCCCCCGAAAAAATGGACAGGGTTAAGCTGCTTTTAGCTCCATTTCGATCGGGGCGATATATCCGATGGCGGAATGAAGACGGGTTCGATTGTAGAAGCCTTCGATGT
>NZ_CAXUNQ010000069.1:0-21703 GCF_964252615.1 uncultured Bradyrhizobium sp. | reverse complement strand
AATCGTCCCGATGTTGCAATGCGGCTTGGTACGTTCAAACTTTGCTTTGGCCATTCATCCACCTCTATCGCCTGCGCTTCCAAGCGCGGCATCTGAAAACGCGGCTGGTTTACTCTCGAAAAACGCCCCTGTTCAAGCCAGAACTTCTGGGTCGATCTCCTGCTCACCAATGCCGGCTGAGCGCCTTATCTAGGCATGCGAACGAAAAGAGCAATCCGGGTATTTCCTCGTCCTGCGGAGCGGCCTCTTGGCCGCGTCCCCGCCTGCGCGGGGGCGACAGTCGAGGGGCGGGATGCTGACCGGGTTCGTTCGGCTGGCTCGATATCGCCGGTGTCCGAAAATTCCCGTCGTCCCCGCGCAGGCGGCGACCCATAACCACCGCGCCTGCGGTTACACGATGACGTCGCAACGTCGTAGCCGGCGGTTACGCGATGACGTCGCAACATCGTGCTTCAACAGGAAAGTGCGGCGTGTATGGGTCCCCGCCTACGCGGGGACGACATGGCGGCTAACTGATCGTCGCGCCGCCGTCGATCACGATGCTCTGACCGGTCATGAAATTTCCCGCCGCGGAGCCTAGAAACACCGCGGCGCCCGCGATCTCGTCGGGCGTGCCGATGCGCAGCAGCGGCGAGCGCGAGGTTGCGGCTTTCAGGTTTTCCGGATTGTCCCACAGCGCCTTGGCGAAGTCGGTCTTGATCAGGCCGGGCGCGATGCAGTTGACGCGGATGTTGTGCCGGCCGTATTCGCAGGCGAGATTGCGCGCAAGCTGCATGTCGGCGGCTTTCGAGATCGCATAGGCGCCGAGCACGGTCGAGCCTTTGAGGCCGCCGATCGAGGACACGATGATGATCGCGCCATCGCGGCGCTCGATCATCTGCGGCACCACCATGCCGATGACCCAGTTGTTGGCGACGATGTTGTTGTCGAGAATCTTGCGGAACTGGTCGTCGGAAATGCCGCCGAGCGGGCCGTAATACGGGTTCGACGCGGCGTTGCAGACCAGCACGTCGATCCTGCCGAAGGCGCGGTTGCTCTGGTCGACGAGGTTCTGCAGGTTCTCCCTGCTCGAAATATTGGCGGCGATGGCGACCGCGGTGCCCTGCCCGAACCTGCCATTGATCTCCTTGGTCACCGAATCGCAGACATCCTGTTTGCGCGACGACACCACCACCTTGGCGCCATGCTCGGCCATCCTTTCTGCGATGGCGCGGCCGATGCCGCGCGTCGAGCCGGTGATGACGGCGATTTTTCCGGTCATGTCGAACAAGGTCATGGGTTGCTCCTGCTGTGGATGGATACGCGGGTCAAGCCCGCGTATGACGCGATGTGCAGCGCTGCGGCGGTTACGGCGCGTTGCGCCCAGCCTGCCCTGCGAGGCCGGCTCACGCCAGCTTCGTCGCCGGCCCCACTTCCGGTCCGGCCGGCTGGTGCATCGCGGCGTGCGAGGCGTCGGCGATCCAGGGCTGCTGGTTGACGAACGGGATGCGCCAGCCGCTGTGGCCGGAGCTGCCGAGATGGTCCAGCCGCGTGACCGAACAATTGTCGATGGTGAAGGCGAGGCCTTTTTCCGGCTGGCCGCCGAGCGCCAGGCCGATCGCCGCCTTGATGGTTCCGCCATGCGCCACCGCGATGACGTCGCGGCCGGCGTGTTCGATGGTGAGGCGGTCGATCGACCGGCGGACGCGGTTGTACAGATCCATGAAACTTTCGCCGTTCGGCGACGGCTCGTCGATCGGCGCGAACCAGTAGCTGCCGACATTGACCGGGCGGGTGGCGAAGAACTCGGCGCGGTTGAGGCCCTGCCAGTCGCCGAGATGCTGTTCGTTGAGGTCGCCGTCGTAAGGCATCGCATCGGGCTTCGGAAAGCCCGCGGCCCAGATCGCGGCGGCGGTCTGGTGGGTGCGCTTCAGCCTGCTCGAAATCCATACCGCGCCGCGCGGAAGAATCCTGCCGACCGCATCGAACACGACGCGGTCGCTGCAATCGCAGTCCATATCCTTCTGCCCGTAGATATTGCCGCCGTCGTCGCGGACCGGCGCGTGGCGCACCCACCACCATCGCGTCGCGACCGCGCCTTTCGGGACGGCATGCTGCGCGACAAACCGCTTGTCGGGATTGGACATCGATCAGACCCTTCAATAGTGTTCGATGTGGCTGTACGTGAGAGTGGACTTCGCCTCAAGCCACTTCGATGGCCGGCCGTGTTCGAATTCCGCGCGGCGGCAAGTGCCGAAAAAACCAGCAACAGGGAGACACTTATGGGCCGCCTGCAGGGCAAATCCGTCATCATCACCGGCGCCGGCAGCGGCATCGGCCGCGCCGCGTCGCTGCTGTTTGCAAAGGAAGGCGCAAATCTGATCGCGGTGGACCGCAGTGAAAGCGTGCAGGAAACCGAAAAGCTGGTCAGCGACGCCGGCGGCACCATCGAGGCGATGCGGCTGGATGCCGGCGCGGAAACCGACGTGAAGTCGTTCATCGACAAGGCGGTGTCGAAATACGGCAGGCTCGATGCGATCTGGGCCAATGCCGGCATCAGCGGCGGGCTGGTGCCGCTGGCCGAACAGACCGTGGAACACTGGATGGAAATCCTGCGCATCAACCTGATCGGGCCGTTTCTAGCGATCAAATATGCCACGCCGCACATGATCCGGCAGCAGTCCGGCTCGATCGTCTGCACCGCGTCGGTCGCCGGCTTGAAATCCGGCGCCAGCGGCCATCCCTACGGCGCCAGCAAGGCCGGCGTGATCAGCCTGGTGCAGACCACGGCCTATTCGCTGTCGGGCACCGGGGTGCGGATCAACGCGGTGTGTCCGGGCCTGATCGAAACCGGCATGACAAAACCGATCTTCGACAACGCCAAGTCGCGCGGCACCGACGGCAAGATCGGCCAGCTCAATCCCCTGAAGCGCGCCGGCCAGCCGCACGAACTGGCGGCGATGGGACTGTTCCTCGCCAGCGACGAGGCCTCCTACGTCAACGGCCAGGCGATCCCGGTCGACGGCGGGCTCACCGCGTCGATGCCCTATGCGGGCAAACCGGTTTAGGCTCCGCGCGCCTCCATTGACGGCGTCGTCCCCGCGCAGGCGGGGATCCATAACCCCTGGCGCTGATCGTGTTTCGCGGTGCCCACGAGGATATTGACGTTTCGCAGTACACCGACAACACGGCGCAGGGGTCCCCCTGCGCGTCACACGGCGCGCGTCATGTTGCAGTGCTGTGAACCGCTATTTCGCGCCGGCCTTCTGCGCGTAGTCCCACGACGCCTGCGACAGGGGCACGGTGCGCTTGGCGGATTCCAGCGCTTTGGCGCTGGCGGCGGTGCCGTCGCGGATGCGGCCGGCGATGCCTTGCGTGATGCCAGCGAGGCGAAACAGGTTGTAGGAGAAATACCAGTTCAGGTCCGGCACGGTCTCGCCGGTGACGCCGCAGTAGATCGCCGCGGCCTCCTCCATGCTCGGAATATTGAGCGCGGCAAGATCGGCATTGGCGAGGCCGGGCATGGTCCACTGCATCAACAGATAGGTGAAATCCGCCATCGGATCGCCCAGTGTCGACAGCTCCCAGTCCAGCACCGCCTGCACCCGCGGCTCGGTGGCGTGGAAGATCATGTTGTCGAGGCGGTAGTCGCCGTGCACGATGGAGACGCGCTTCTGCTCCGGCACGGTGCGCGGCAGCCACTCGATCAGTTTTTCCACTTCGGGAATGTGCTGTGTCTCGGAGGCGCGGTACTGCTTGGTCCAGCGGTCGACCTGGCGCGCGAAATAATTTCCCGGCTTGCCGAAGTCGCTTAAGCCGATTTGGTCGGGATCATATTGATGCAGCCTGGCCAGCGTCTCGATCTTGCTGGTGAAGATTTTTCGCCGCGCCTCGCCGCTCTGGCTCGGCAGCGCCGGGTCCCAGAACACCCGGCCCTCTTCCATCGACATGATGTAGAAGGCCGCGCCGATCACGGCGTCGTCGGTGCACAGCGCATAGGCTTTCGCCACCGGAAATCCCTGCTTGCGCAGCGCCGCGATCACCTTGAATTCGCGATCGACCGCGTGCGCCGACGGCAGCAGTTTGCCGAACGGTTTCCGCCGCATCACATACGAACAACGCGGCGTATCGAGCCGGTAGGTCGGATTCGACTGGCCGCCCTTGAACTGCAGGACGGTCAGCGGCCCCGCATAGCCGTCGACGTTGCCGCGCATCCAGCCGTCGAGACGCGCCTCGTCGATGCGATGCCGCTCCTCCACCGGCCTGGTGCCGGAAAATTCCTCGTCTTTCCTGACACCCTCGGCCACTGGCGCTCCCTGTTTTTCTTGAAAGACGCCTGAAAACGCCAGAACGTCATCCGGAGGGGCCGTTCGCATGGAAACGGCGTCTCGAAGGATGGAGGTTGTGGCCATCCTTCGTGACGCCCGCTTCGCGGGCTTCTCAGGATGACGGTTTCAGGCAGTCTCCGGCGAGCGCCGGCGTGGCGCTCTTGTTAGTGACTGGTCGGAGCGTTTGCATACTTCCGAAGTTCAAGTCTGGCAATGGCGCGGTTGTGCACCTCGTCCGGACCGTCGGCCAGCCGCATGGTGCGCATCGAGGCGTAATCGCGCGCGAGCCCCGCGTCATCGGAAACGCCGGCGGCGCCGAACGCCTGGATGGCGTGGTCGATGATGCGCAGCGCCATGTTCGGGCCGGACACCTTGATCATGGCGATCTCGAGCTGGGCGGTCTTGTTGCCGACCTTGTCCATCATGTCGGCCGCCTTCAGGCACAACAGGCGGTTCATTTCGATGTCGGTGCGGGCTTCCGCGATGCGCTGCTCCCAGATCGAATATTCGATGATCTTGCGGCCGAACGCGGTGCGCGACGACAGCCGGCGCACCATCTTCTCCAGCGCCTCTTCGGCCTTGCCGATGGTGCGCATGCAGTGATGGATGCGGCCGGGGCCGAGACGGCCCTGCGCGATTTCGAATCCCCTGCCCTCGCCGAGCAGGATGTTGCTTGCCGGCACGCGGACATTCTCCAGCAGCACCTGGGCGTGGCCGTGCGGCGCGTCGTCGAAGCCGAACACCGGCAGCATCTTCTCGACCTTGACGCCCTTGGCGTCGGCGGGCACCACGATCTGCGATTGCGCCTGATGCTTGGGCGCCGACGGATCGGTCTTGCCCATCACGATCATTACCTTGCAGCGCGGATCGCCCATGCCCGACGACCACCATTTGCGGCCGTTGATGACGTATTCGTCGCCCTCGCGCCGGATCGAGGTCTCGATGTTGGTGGCATCCGACGAGGCCACCGCCGGCTCCGTCATCAGGAAGGCGGAGCGGATCTCGCCGTCCATCAACGGCCGCAGGTATTTGCGCTTCAGCTCCTTCGAAGCGTAGCGCATGAACACTTCCATGTTGCCGGTGTCGGGCGCCGAGCAGTTGAACACTTCCGAGGCCCATCCGATGTGGCCCATCGCTTCGGCCAGCGGCGCGTATTCCAGATTGCTCAGTCCGGCGCCGCGGAATTCATCGTCCTCATGCGAGGACGGCGGCATGAACATGTTCCAGAGCCCTTCGGCGCGGGCCTTCTTCTTCAATTCTTCCACCACCGGGATCACCTTCCAGCGCTCGCCGGCTTCGTCCTGCTCCCTGTAGACCGGCACCGCGGGCCGGACGTGTTTGGTCATGAACGCTTCGACGCGGCCGAGCCATTCCTTCTGGCGATCCGACATAGTGAAATCCATGGGGTGTTCCTCACCTTTTTACGAAATGGTTGGCGGCACTGTCTCCCCGCACCCGCTGCTTCGCAAGACGTTTGTTCGCAGGCGCGACCGCGAGCGGTGCCGGGGCGGCGGGCCGAAGCTGCGATGCGGGGCCGCCGCATTGACATTCCGGCCTTCAAACCATAGTTTCATACAACTGTTTGAAATGCAACCGCCCGCGTTCAGCCAGGCCTCGCATGGGAGCCATGAGATGCCGTCGGATCACACCAGGACCGCGATCCTCACCGCCGCCGAACGGCTTTACGCCGACCGCGGCTTTGCCGAGGTCACGCTGCGCGACATCGTCGCCAGCGCCGGCGTCAATCTCGCGGCGGTGAATTATCATTTCGGCAGCAAGGACGAGTTGATCGCGGAGTTGTTCGTCAGCCGCAGCCTGGCGCTGAACCGCGAACGCCTGAGCGAGCTGCGCGCCGCCGAAGAACGCGGCGGCGGCCGCGCCGGGATCGCCGAGGTGCTGCGCGCGCTGGTCGGCCCCTCCCTGCGCGGCTGCCTCGGCCCCGACAGGCAGCGCTCCGCGGCGGCGCGTTTCATGATCCGGGCGTCGATCGAGGCTGTCGCTCCGATCCGCAGGATCAAGAACCGCGAGATCGATCATTTGAGGCGTTTTGCCGCGGCGATGCAGCGGTCGCTGCCGGGCCGCGCCGAAGTTGATCTGTATTGGGGCCTGCATTTTGCGCTGGCGATGGCGCACCAGACCATCCGCGACTCCGAGCGGCTGGCGAAACTGTCGGAAGGGAAATGCGACCTGGAGGATGTGGAGGGGATTATCGCACGGATCGTCGCAGTGTCGGTGATGGCGCTGACGGAAGATGAGGCGGAAAGCAAGGCGGCCGATGCAGCGGCGGTACGGCGGGCGCGATGATCCCGGGCTACGCAAGCTCGCGTCCGGCCGGACTCGAATGCTTTTCCCGATGCGCCGCCGGGCCGCCTGCCCGGACGCTTAATCGAACAGGCCCGCGAACCCGGCCGCGATGATGGAAGCGAGTACCAGCCCGACCAGGCGGTGGAAATAGAAATAGTTTCTGCCGGTTTGGCCGATCCGCGGATAGTTGCCCCAGTACAGATGGAGACCGGGCGCAGGCAACAGGCGATCCAGGCTGAAGAACCAGCTGTGATAGTTGAACACGCTTGGCAACACCGAAATAAATCGCTGTATTTTCTTGCGCCCGGCGTGCGTCCGCAGTTTGCCGTTGAGCAGCACCTGAAAAACCACGACCAGCGCGGCCAGCCCGCCTGCAAGCACCAGCGTCTCATCCGGCGTCAGATCCAGAGGACCGCGGACCCAGACCATCGCCGCCAGCAGGCACGCGCCGATCGATCCCGCCTTCAGGTAGAACGCCCTCTGCTCGGCGCGCGCGGCCTGCGCGGTCGGGCGGCGAAGCTCGGGCAGCGGCCAGGGAGGCGGTGGAGGCGACAGGCTCCGGCGAGCCGGATAGCGGCGATAATAGGTGCTGACCCAGGCGCCAATGAAGATGAAAACGATCGCGTAGCCGAAGCCCCATTCGACCTGATAACCCCAGCCGATCGGCCAGCCCAGCATCCATTTGAAGCGGTCCAGTGAATCGCCGCTCTCCCACTTTTGCCGGCTGATGCGCTCGATCGTAAGATCGGCGGACTTGCTCGAATAGCCGTTGTCCTTGAGCAGTTTGGCAAGCTGCGCAAGCGCCTGGGGATCGAGCGGCCGATCGGTCGCGGACGGCGCAATGGTCTGACCGCCGAGGAAAGCGGGCAATACCGCACGCACCCGCCGGGAAAGCGGCTCGGCGGGCTTCTTCGGCGCCGCAATTTCCTTCAACTCCTCGACGGTGAATCCAAGGATGCCCGGGTCGGGAACCCGCGCCAGGTCCGACCAGATCGCACCCATGTGGCGCGCGATCTGCGCGCCGCGAATGCTCATCGGCAGGACGCCGATCTCGGCTTCGTCGGCCAGGGCGTCCGTCGTCGTCCTGCACGCGTGGCGAACCAGGCTGTCCCGGTCGGCCTGCAGCGCCGAGAGGCTGGCGCCATCAAGCAACAACTTGCTGTCCTCGCACCAGCGAAGCGGCGCCCCGGTCGCACCCAGGCCGAGGACATTGTCCTTCATCTGGATGTTGGAAAAATTCACCAATCCGGACAACCGGCCCGCCAGCGCGATACCGCGATCGACCTTGGTATTGATCGCGACCACGTCGCTTGCAAGCGCGCCGACCGAAACCGTTTTGATCTCCCCGCCCTGAAACACGATGCTTCCATAGCAGGTCGGAAACGCCGCTTCCGATACCGGCCATGGCCGCGGCCAGCCGACCACCAGCCCGCCCTGCAACCGCGAATTTTCAATCAAGTCGCCGCTTCCGCGCTGCACCGCGCTGAAACAGAACTGCGCGCCGCGCAACGGGCGGTCGTCGGAATGCGGCGGCGCCGTCGTAATCAGCACGTGCTCGGCCGATACGTTGATAAAACCGGTGACGTCGTCGATGAGATTTTGCCGGAGTATCAGATCGCGGACTTTCAGCCGGGAAAAGCCAAACAGCGTACTCGTCGCATCGAACCCAAGTGTTTCCTTGCGCCAGTCGCGTCGCTTCCGGTTCGGAATGTAATCGCCGCGAAAGCCGCTGAGCTGGCGATGAATGAAATTGTTGTCGATGCTGATGTCCCCTGAAATCGCCATATCCGTGCCATGCACGCTTTTGCCTTGCGCCAGGACGATGGTGCTTCCGGAGATCGACAGCGATCCGGCTTCCAGCCTGTTCATGTTCAAGAAAGCGTTTTGCGCCGCTTCGTCCTGCGCCGGATCGTTGGCGAGGTCGAGGCCATGAAACCAGAGCCCGCGGCCGATGCGGCTTTGCGCCAGAGTCATGTAACCGCGAACCCGCAAACTCATGTCGTTGTCGTCGATCCAGGGCGGCCTGAAGCCAAATTGAGCCTCGATTCTCCATGGAGCTAGTTGCATGAGCGAGTCATAGAGGAGCGAACGCGGGCCTATTCTCACCTCGCCCGCCACTTCATTCTCGGTAAAATGAAATCCGTCGCCGGATCGAATAAAACCTTTTTCGCCGCGTTCCGCCCCGATCCTGGACTGAAAAATCTCGAAGCTTTTCAGCTTCGATCCGGTCAGTATAAACGATCCGAACTCCGAATTGACGATGGATGCCTCGTCGATCGCCATCTTGCCGACTAAGAACGATCGAGCCCCGGCGCCGCGCACTTCGATGTTTTTGATTTCCGCATGGTCAAGGCTGAAGCTTCGCAACTGCGTTCCGGGATAGGGAGGCGCCGGCTCCGCGCCGGGGGAGGTCTGCGGCGCGTTGTTTGCAGCGGAGGCAGGCCGTTTCGGGTCGACGGTCCCGATCAGCCGCAGCCTGCCGATCTTCCCGTTACGCCAGTCGAAAAGATCAATATGCGAGTCGATTATTTCGACGGTTGAAACGTCGCCCGTGAGATCGAACAGCCCGGACAGTTCGTGCGTCAGACTGTAAATCGCCACGCAGGCGAAGCTTAAGCGATCCAGTTTTTCAAACGAGCGGATTGCCTGCAATAACGGCCAAACGTGGCGCGGGCGAATCATCATCCGCGGTCCATCCGGACACGCGGGAAACCCCTGTCTCAGCTCGGCGGCGCCGACGCCGCTCTGCTTCTCGATTTCGGCAGGCTGCTCGGATTTTTCCTGCTGCTGATCTGAAGGCGGCTGGTCCGGAGCACTGTTTTGAGCCGGATCGATCTGGGGAGATGGATCGTAGACCAGGAAATCCCCGTCCTCGCAGGCCTTTGAAATGACTCCAAACAGAAATTCCGGCGCCATCCAGGACCAGCCGGCCAGCCGCGGGTCGGCCACAACGGCTTCCTGTTCGATCGGCTCCCTGACTGCAGCTTCACGTTCGCCGCCGGGATCGTCCTGTAATCCCGATTCCTTGACCTTGCTGCACAACGTATCCTGAGGAACGCGCCCGAAGAAGTTGCCGGGCAGGCCGGGCTGCCGCCTCGTTTCTTCCGCCACCCACGTCAGAAACTGTTCGGCGGTTTCTTTCTTGACGTTCGCAGCGCCAGCGGCATGGGTGACGGCGAATACTGAGATCAGGGCCGCGCAAATACGATAGGCCAGCCAAGGCCGGTAGCGATCAGTCATTTTTGCCGCTTCGACGAACAGATTATTGTTATTGTCATCCATTGGCGGGGCCGAACCGCCGGCGGTATTGCACCGGCGCCGAACAAGCAACTGCAACAATCCGCGCGATTAGTTTCGCAATTCAGCGGGGATGGCAAGAGGTCTTGTCGGCAACGGCTGCCGGCCTTGAAATCCGCATGCCCGGCCTCCACAACCCTCTCCCGCCCGCGTATAATGGCCGCCATGACCGAAGCCACGCGTGACACTCCGGGCGCGCCAAAATTTTCCACGATCTTCGCAGCCTGGCACGATCCCGCCGCGCGCATGCTCAGTGTCGACCTGCTTGCGGTCCTGATCGCGCTGCTGCTGCCGTGGTCTACCTCCGGGGTGTCGATTTTCGTAATTCTGTGGATTGCCGCGCTGATCCCGACCCTCGAGGCGCGCGCGCTGCTGCGGACGCTGCGACGCCCGGCTTCGGTGCTGCCGATTGCGTTGTTCGCGCTGGCGCTGGCCGGAACGCTGTGGTCGGACGCGGCGTGGGGTGCGCGTCTCTACGCCGTCGGCCCGACCGTCAAGCTGCTGGTGCTGCCGCTGCTGCTGCATCATTTCGAGCGCTCCGGCCGCGGCCTGTGGGTTTTCGCCGCCTTTCTGGCATCGTGCACGCTGCTGATGGCGGTGTCGTGGGCGGTCGCCTTCGACCCCGGTTTCACGCTCAAGGAGAACACCGAGCAGCCCGGCATCTTCGTCAAGAACTATATCGATCAAAGCCAGGAATTCGCGCTGTGCGCGGTGGCACTGGCCTATCCGGTGACGACGCTGTGGCGATCGGATCGAAAACGCGCGGCGCTGCTGGCGGCGATCGCCGCGGGCCTTGTGGTCAACATGATGTTCGTCACCGTGTCGCGCACCGCGCTGGTGACCATGCCGATCATGATGACGTTGTTCGCCGCGCTGCATCTGCGGCGGCGCACCGCCCTGATCGCGCTCTGCGTTGCCGTAGCACTGGCGGGGGCGGCGTGGAGCGCTTCGCCGCAACTGCGCACCAAGATCTGGCTGTTCTTCGACGACTATTATCATTACAGCGTGCAGAACACTCCGAACGGGGTGGGGTCGCGGCTGGAATTCTGGCAGAAGTCGCTGCGCTTCTTTGCCAGAGCCCCGGTGATCGGGCATGGCACCGGATCGACGCGGGGCCTGTTCGAGCAGGCCGCGATCGGCCAGATCGGCGTACACGCCGAGATCATCGGAAACCCGCACAACCAGACCCTGAACGTCGCGGTGCAGTGGGGCGCGGCCGGCGTCATCGTGCTCTACGCGATGTGGCTATGCCATCTGCGGCTGTTCCGCGGCGGCAGCCTGGTGGCATGGATCGGGCTGTCGGTGGTAGTGCAGAATGTCTTCACCTCGCTGTTCAATTCCCATTTGTTCGATTTCCATGAAGGCTGGATGTATGTGCTGGGCGTCGGCGTTGCCGGCGGCATGATGGCAGGCGCGCGGCGGAGACTTCGGGCCGGGCCGCCCATCTAAGGCTGCGAGCCTTTCGACATGACGCCTGAATTTCTGCCGCGCGTGCCGGACGCGAAATCAATGACGGCGGAAACGGATCGCTGACCTCCCATGGAGGGACGAACGCCGTTGTCGAGACGATGTGGACCGGATGGCGGGGCGAACGAGCGCCGATGGTGGCCATGTTGCCATATTCTCAAAACCAAGCTCGTCCAGCACCGGCATTATGCAACACGGGCAGAAGCCAAACGTGACATCTTCGTCTACATCGAAGGCTTCTACAATCGAACCCGGCGCCGCTCCGCCATCGGCTACCTCAGCCCGACCGGGATGGAGCCAAAAGCAGCTTAACCCTGGCCATCTTTTCGGGCGAGGATCAGCAGCGGCTCGTTACGCCTTGCGCGAGGGATCGAAGCCGGATGGCCGGAACACGCACGTTGCCCGGTTCACGGGAGCCCAGGCCTAAGTCTGCGCGGGCGCGCAATTGATACTCAGAAAGGCTACAAAGTCTTCAGCATCACAATCGAACACTTCTTAAAGCCGACACTTTCAAAAAAATCGTGCGCACCATGATTGGATTCGCCGGATTCAAGAAATAACCTATGGATATCGCGCTTTCGGGCCTGCTCCGCGATCCAGTCGATTATATATTTTCCGACTCCCTGGCCGCGTTTGGCCGGGTCCACAACGATATCTTCGACTATTCCATATGGAACAGGCGCAGCTCCATCGAAAGTCACATACGCAAGGGCAAGCAAGCCGGATTGATCTTCTGCCACCAGTATGGGCTTGCAAGTCGAGCTCGTGAGCGCATCAGTGCTTATGCGCAGTTTAGGTTCGATTTCCGCCTCAAAAATTTGTGGAAGCCCGCTTCGCCACTTGTGCGGAGACAATGCGCGGTCACCCCACATTTCACTGTGAGAAATATAAGCAGTTGTCGCTTCGACGTTACGTGCGAAGAACTCGGCGAGTTCACGCGCGCGGGCTGGATCTTGGCACCATGTAATTCTTGGAGGCTGGCTCATCCGTCACCCATGCGGTTTTTCACGTCTTCGATGTACTGCAAGAATTCCTCTCGCTCGCCTTTCCACCAATTTGGCTTGTCACCGAACAAGCGCGAGCCTTGTGCAAGAACTCCGGGGTCCACACCCACCTCTTGTCCCTCCGAGACATCGAGCAGATGTGTTTTGCGTTTCTCCAGCGTGTTAAACAGCCGAAACACATGCTCAAGAACCCAGCAATCCTGGTCCTGCACCCAGGCCGCGATGTGCGGCTTGAACCGGACATAAAGGCTGTTTCGCTTTTTGCTGCTGGAGTTCAACATCAGTGAAATCAAATTCTCCGCGCAGAGTCCGCGGATTTTGCAATTTTTATGCGTGTAGTTGTCATCAAGTGATTTATCGAACACCTCCGGTGCAACATGACGGACGGCAAATGCCGCCTCGTTTGCACCGAACTGGACTCGCCAGTTTTCGCTCTCGCCAAGCAACGTGTGGATGATCTGAATTCTTTCGTCGCGCTTATCTTCGCGTTCAACAAGCGAAGACAGCACTGTTGCGGCCGATTCGGCGACGGCCCAAATTGGATGGCTGAAAAACAACCGCATTATCTCTAACAGGATATCTGTAGACAACGCCTCAAGTTCGTCCTTGCTGGCTTTAACCTGGTTGGGCTCATCACCCAATCTGAAGTAGCCCCGCAAAAGTTTTTCTATTTCTGAGTTGGGCTTGAAGTCGACGATAAGGTTATTCCGGGTGTTCGTGATCCGGTCGAATATATTGAAGGCCGCCAACACCTCGCCGTGGAAATTCGGTGGCGGAGCTTCTGGGTTGGCCACAAAGGCTTCCGCTGCCTCGATCGCGTCTATGTCGAGCTTAATGAAATCCCATAATGGTCGTTTCCAAAAACGATCTGTCGCCAATCCACGCAGTTCGCGCGATATCTGCAAGTCTTTACGGAACACGAGATTCAAGAACAGATCGCCGAGGATGGAGCGACCGCCGTAGGCCGGACATTCGGCCAACCTCACAAGGCAGCTGCGATGAGACGCGATTAGTGAAGGATCGCCGGCAAATACAAGGCCAAGGGCGTACCCGCCTAGCTCAAATTCGTTCAGAGTCGTGCTCTGTTCGAACAGCTTAACAATTTCCGGGATATCCCATTTCTGGGAAATCGCCTCAGCCATCGCGTAACGCAGCACGTAGTTGTTGGCAGCAAGTAGTTGAGTTTGAATCTCGTCCCATGCGCTGTCGAGAACCAGAGGCCAGAGTATTGGTTCCAAAGGTTCTACTTCGTAAAATACCGAAAGTACGGTGATTAGTTGTTTGGTGTATTTCGTGCCGTCGAGAACTGTTTGGGCAAGTGCGAGGACAGCAATTCTACCCATGGAATCCAGCAGATCCGCTTCGGTAAAATCGATAAAGCGGTCATCGCGAAGGAAGTGCAAAACACTCAAGACATGAGGTATCAGGTGCTCTTGATGCGCATTTAGTCCAGCTTCCAAAGTCCGGGCAGCATAGGAAAGGCTCTCGAAGCTTTTAGTCGCCTCTAGATTGACGCGGGTTATTTCTTGCAAGGCGCTATTGATCGTGAACGCGTTACCGCCTACAGGCGTCACCAACGAATAACCAATTAGATCGTCGACAGGGATTTCGTTGAGAAAAAGCGCCCTTGGAATGCGATCCGGGGCGAACCAAGCCAGTTGATCGAACACTTGACGCGCAGGTGGCAGAAGAATGTCCACTGATGTTTGCCACGTGGTGGCCGCTTGCGGTGTCGGATAGCCCGTTATGCGTTTGCTTTTTTCTTCACTCCACCACGCATCCTTGTCGGCCCGCTTGGTGTTCCATTTGTCGTGATAGGCTTTAAAGCTGATTGTGCCATGCAGGATATAGCCAGCGGCGTAAGTAAGCAGACTTGGTACGCCACCTAGGGATGTTGCAAGTTTTAGCGCGTCATCCTTATCAGAATTCAATTTCACCTTGCGATTTTCGGTGGCGTAATCCAAGTAAATTGATGCGTCCACGAAGAGGAGAGCATCGATCTCCAATGTTTCCACCCGTGATTCGACATGCCATTGCGAAATGCGCGCCGTGATCAGGACGTGTCCGCCAAACAGAATGGGAAACAACTGCTGCACCGCTTCGGCGGCATCATCGGTATCAACGTTGTCGAAAATCACGAGCCAGCGCTTGTGTTCTTCCAACCATTGCGCAAAGGCGTTCTTGGCATCTGAATAATCGGCAGCCAGCGGCTTGATCTGAAATTTCGAAGAGCGAACGGCGTCTAGAATGTTTTGCTCCAAATTGGCGGGCGTGTCCGCGCCGATGAATATGATGGGACCATAGCTGCCGATCTTGGAATGCGCGTACTCAACTGCTAGGCGGGTTTTTCCGATCCCGCCTAAGCCATGAAGAGCTACCTTAGGCGTTTTTCCATCACCGTTTATCGGGCCTAGCTTCGCTTCAATGGCCGTCATCGCAGTCTCTCGACCAACAAACAGTTTTTTGCCGAGAGATGCAGCTGCTCCCAAAATCGACAACGATTTTGAAAAGTCGGGGTCTGGAGGCGCGACATCGCCGGCAATAGCTCTCCAGGCTAAGTCGAGGAAGTCCCACCAACTCTGATCGAGCGAGTCGCCGAACTGAAACGACTTTTCGTCCGGCACCAACCCCAAGCTGTGGATCGCAATGTCCATGCGTTTTAAATGGCTCAGGGTGATTGGAAAAGCCGCTGGCTTGTCTGAGCGCGGCCTTACCAAGTAGCTTAGCGCCTGGTTCCGGCTTTGGGTCCAGAACCCGAATAAATAATCCCAGGTCTGCAAGTCTGACGGCACCAGCCGTTTTGGCGGGGGACAGCTGTAGACTTTTTCGAAAACCTCGTCTAGGAACTCGCTTGTCCATTCCGGTGTTTTTGGAGCCCGCTTGTGAATGGCGTCGATCAAATTTCCGACGCGGTACTGAACACGAAACATATCGCGTGAAATCGACATTTTGGCCCTTATATATTGGCTTATAAAGCAACGGATGTGAGAAGACGTTCATACACGTTTTTAATTGTGGCGTGCGAGAGGGCTCCGAAAAGAATGACGGATTTTAAGAGTTAAGATGATTAAGCAGAGTGCAAGCCTGTTTTTGCAAGGAGATTTTTCTGGTGAAAGTATACTTTCACCAATACTTGTTAGTGTTGCTTTCGCAAAAAACTTCTAGACGCAGGCTTAACGTAGAGAGTCGAATGTCGAAAACTTACTCATCGAAGATTGATTTGAATACCGGCGTGGTAGTTGACGAGTTGCACGAGTCCAACGGACGGCTCCATCGTGACCGGGGCTTGGGTCCTGCGAGAACTCGACGCAATCCGAAAACCGGGCTTGTTGCGCGCGAGTACTTTTACGTGGATGGTCGCCTGCATCGCGACGATGGCCCTGCCATGATCGAGTATTTCATCGACGGCAGAGTGGCCACAGAAGCTTGGTATCGGCTTGGGATGCTGCATCGCAACGAGACCGATGGCCCCGCGCTCGTCGAACGAGCGGTGACCGGAGTGGTTGTTTTGGAAGCTTATTATTTCAGCGATGAGCTTTACAGAGACCCGAAAAAGGGACCTTGCGAAATTCATAGGCGCGACGACACCGGCAAAGTCATATCGGAAAATTATTCCGAGATATTTGAAGGCCCTACGTCACCCAATCCGGGTGTTTCATCAACCGCCGAGGCACCGGCCGGGCCACGTTGATCGACCGGGTTTCACCAAGCAGCCCGCATTTTGGTCCGCTGCTGAGTGGCTGACCTGTCTGATTTAGCACTGATAAGCGACCGATAATTGCATTGAGTTTGTGAACATCGGTTCATGTGCTCTGATGTTCGCCATGAGCAGCCGGCAAGCTGGTTTGCTCGTCAGCGAGGGGCCCATGGCAAAACATCCGATCTCACTTCCTAGCTACGCTGTCAGCGTCCTTTTCCGGGGGCTGCTCATCAGCATTGCGATTGGCTTTTCTCTGAGCATTCGTTGTGACATCCCCCAACCCACATGTCAGGAGCTCCACTATGTATACGACGTTGCATGAAGCGTTTCTGATGCTGCTCTATGTCGGTTTGCTCGCCTATGCGATGATTGCTGCGGTAGATCACGCGCACAAAATTTACATGCGGTGGCAGCTCATCGTGCGTCATTGGCCGAACCGCCTCTTGGCAGCCAAGTATGGCGTGTCGATTGTTCTTCTCGGGCTGAGCGGAGTGTATCCGATTTGCGAATGGATTCGTGAGAACACGGCGTGGATGAACTTCGTTTGAGCCCCCGTCGAACCGCATCGAATAGACTGGGCCCCTTGCGGGCCCATTTTTTTGCATGGTGGCCTTTCTAGATGACAAAATTCATTTCAACCAAGCGCGCGTTTGCATCGCCGCGTGGCGGAGCGCTATCTCCTGATCAGGAATCTTTTGCACGCCGCTGAACCCCATCGCACTGCGCCCTTGGCGTTCAAGGCGGCGGAGAGCCAGACGACTTGTCACGGTAGCGCGGGATGGCCCCCGGCAGCGGATTCACGACCTCCGAAGGCCGTAGGTCCGTCTCGATGACGATGTACGGCACCAGCCGCGCATCCTCGTTGAGGCCGTCCAGCGCACCCGCCGCGAGCGGCCGGCTCTGGATAAAGGCAGGCTCGAACGGGCTGCGCGAATTCCCGACCTCGCCCGCAGCCGCAGGCCCCTGAAGATGTCAGGCAGGTTAAGGCGGCGGCGCAGGCTCATGTCTTTCAGCATCCGGCCGAGCTGGCCGCTGGAGCGGGTGAAGGGAATCGAACCCTCGTATTCAGCTTGGAAGGCTGCTGCTCTACCATTGAGCTACACCCGCGTCGGGCGATGAACTAACACGCGGGCCGGCGCGGCTCAACTGCGATGAAACGGCCTGTTGCTGGCGCGGCGTCATGATGGGGCCGGGCCCGGAGCCTGCGGGTTCCCGCAGCCCTGCCCTTAACACGCCGCGATTCCCGGCCTATATTGGCCCTTCCATCAACAACGAAAGGAGGTGATCCAGTGTCTTACTCCAAGCGCTGTCACCTCGCTGGGATCGCCCGCTAAGCTATACGAGCTTGGCAACGGGCGTCTCAGCGCCTGGACCAGCGAGACAAGAACAGGACGCGGCGGGAGCACTCCCGCCGCGTTTTTTTGATTCCCGGACGACGCAAGCTGAACCTGCGGATTCTGTATGCGCGACCCGCTGATGTGACCGGCGCGGCGCGGCCCTTCAGTGAAGCCAGGGTGTTCAAAACGTTCGCTTGCAGTGGCCCAAGACCGCGCAGGCTTGCGCAGGTCCACAATTCGAAACGCTTCGGGCCGCCGCCAGAAGAGCCGAGGCTCGGATTGGGAACGGTCTCGGGCGACCCGCAGTCCGCCGCGACCGGCGGGCAATTGCACCACGACCAAATCTCGTGAAAACTGCAAAGAATGAAAGCTGAAGCGACGCAGGACGTCTGGGTTGGAATCGATCTGGGCACCCAGAGCGCGCGGGCGATCGCCGCAACGAATGGCGGCGACATCGTCGGCTCCGGAGCTTATGCGCTATCCAGCGCGCGCGTCGGGAATCGGCATGAGCAAAGCCCCCAGGATTGGTGGATCGCGGTCGGTCACGCCTGCCGCCGGATGTGCCGGACGATCGATGCGCCCCACCGAATCCGCGGCGTCGCCGTCTGCGGCACATCCGGTACGGTTCTGCTGACCGACAGCCATGGTCGCGCGGTAACGTCCGCTCTGATGTATGACGACGCTCGTGCCGCCGCTGAGTGCGATGAAGCCAACGCCGTCGGCGCGGCGCTGTGGGAAAAACTGGGCTACCGGCGCATTCAACCGGTCTGGGCCCTGCCCAAACTGATGTGGCTGCTTCGCAATGGCAACGGTTCAGGCGAGCGGTATCTTTCGCATCAAGCCGATTTCATCGCCGCCGGCCTGGCCGGAACACGAGTCCCGTCGGATCTCAGCAATGCCCTGAAAACGGGCTGCGACACGATTTTGCAGCGATGGGACACGGCTGTCATGGAGCGGTTGGGGGTAAGGCACGAGGTTTTGCCGGAACTGCGTCGATCCGGCGCCGGGATTGGCGCGGTGGGTGCCGCCGGCGCCGCGCATACGGGGATTCCGATGGGTACCCCGATCATCGCAGGAATGACGGACGGCTGTGCGTCACAACTGAGTTCCGGCGCGACATCGGCCGGAAGTTGGAACAGTGTGCTCGGCACCACCCTGATCCTGAAAGGAACAAGCACAGCGTTGCTGCACGATCCAGCCGGAGTCGTCTATTCGCACCGGTCGCCCGATGGCCGGTGGCTGCCCGGCGGGGCATCCAGTTCCGGCGCCGGCGCGCTGGCACGTTTTCTTCCCGACGCCGATCTCGATGCGCTCGCCGCCGAAGCGGAACGGCGAGCCGGTCCGCGCACCCTCGCCTACCCCCTGGCGGCCGCGAAGGGCGAACGATTTCCCTTCATCGCAGGCGAGGCGACGGCGTTCTTTGTTCGCGAAGCTCCGGCCGATCCGGTCGATACCTTTCTCGCGCTCACATTCGGCCTCGCCGCCATCGAACGGCTCTGTTTCGATTACCTCGACCTGCTTGGATTCCCCGCCCATGGCCGCCTGTCGCTGACGGGGGGCGGGGCGCGCAGCCGGTTCTGGAACGACCTTCGCGCGACGATGCTCGGCCGGGAGCTCGTGGTGCCCGCGATCGCGGAGCCCGCATTCGGGATGGCGATTCTCGCATCCTGTCTGCAACGGCCGCTGGATGACGCCGTGGCGGCGATGGTTCGCATCGCGTCCCGGCACGAGCCGCAACCGCAGCGCGTCGATTCCGCGCTGCATGCTCATTTGCACATGGTCGATGCTCTCGAGGCGCGCGGATGGCTGCCGCGCGCGACGGCTTGCCATGCCCGGCAGCGGGCTGCACGATGACCGACGTCATCGCATGCGAGCCGGTGCGGCACGGATCACGTTCGCGACCGCGAACCGCAGCATCCTGCGCGAGCGATCAAACACCCAAAAGGTGGTGGATCGTCCGCGTAACCTCGGCAAAGCTGTAAGGCTTCGGAATAAACTGGCCGCCGCTTGGCAGGTCATCATCTCCGATATCAAGGTGGCCGGACGTCATGATGATCTTGACCGGCGGCCATCGTCCTTTCACGGCGTGCGCAAGCCTCAATCCGTTTATCGATCCTTTCGGCATATCGATATCGGTAAAGATGACATCGATGTCCGAGCGCGTTTCCAGAATTGCTATTGCGGCGTCGGCATTGGCCGCCTCCAGAACATCGAAGCCCGCTTCCTCGATCATAACCATTGCATCCATTCGCAGAAGCGCGTCGTCTTCGACGATGAGCACCATTTTTCTTTTTTCGACTGTGGCCATTGGGCGTCCTTAGCAGCTAGCCGGAACTGGCCGCAGGCCGCACCACTGGTGCGACGAGCTCACAGACAATGCCCTCGGGTCGATAGGAAGTCGCCGCCTCGCCCCCGAAATCGTTGGCGAACATCTTTTCGATTAACCGCGTTCCGAAACCTTTCGCGGTCGGTTCCGATACAGTCGGTCCGCCGCTCTCGGTCCAGGTGAAGCGAAAGCCGGGCCGGCTACCGCCCTCGTCATTTGACCAGACGATATCGACTTTGCCCGATGTCGAGAGGGCGCCGTATTTGGTGGCATTGGTAGCAAGCTCGTGAACCGCCAGAGAAAGAGCGAGCGCAGGCTTGGCGTCGAGCTCGATGTCGGGACCGCCGAAATGAATACGTCGCTCGGCGGTGCGATGCGGAGCCAGCGCGCCGCTGACGACCTGACCGATGGGGGCGCCGGTCCAGCTCGTCTGCGTGAGAATATCATGGGCTTTGCTTAAGATCATCAAGCGGGCGGCAAACGCCTCCCGCGCGGCCGCCACGTCGCTGCCCCTCATGGTCTGGTTTGCGATCGCACCGACCATCGCCAGCGTATTCTTGATCCGATGCTGCAGCTCGCCGCCGAGCATTTCCTGCCGCGCCGACGCTTCTTTCAATTCGGCGGTTGTCCGCCACTCCTCGGTGACGTCGCGGGAGATCGAAAGCAGGTGCGATGGCTTGCCGTCAGTTCCGAAGATCGGCGACACCTGAACGTCCCAGTAGCGCGGCGTACCTTTGGCGGTATTCGCAGCACCCTTGAAACGCGCCGTCCCTCCGGCCTTGGCGGTTTCGACAGCCTGTTTCGCATCGCTATTGCCGGAGCCCGCCCAGAACTCCGGCCACGGGCAGCCTTTGAGCTTGCCGAAGTCTTCGACTTCCATCACCCGCTTGCCGCCTTCGCTCATGAACTGCAGGCGGCCGTCGAGGTCCAGGATCTTGATGCAGTCTCCGCAGCCCGCGAGAATGCCGCGCAAGACATCGTCATTGTCGGCAAGTCCCTCGCCGGCGGCGGTGAGTTCGGCTTTCATGGACGATATCGTCAAGGTCTTCGATGGCGCGGCCGGCACTGGGAACTCCAGGACTTATTGAATGTCGGATATGGGACCTCATCAGGATGATCCTCCCGGTAGGCAAGAGAACCGGACTGAAAGTGTTCCACTTCATCACGCCGCGCAGCCTCGCAACAGCCTGATAGTCCGGAACCGAACATGACATGCCGAGTGTAGATTGGTCTACAGCCCGCGCGGAGGCTCCGGCCGAAGCGGGCGCCCCCCGCCGAGTGATTGCCTCCGTGGTTATGATCGAGGCACTATGCCTCGATCACAAAATCAGTCGGGAAGTCTGGTCAGACGCGGTCGCCATATGCCGAGGATCACATTGGCTGTCGCGACCGCAAGCAACACCCAGAGCGATTTCCATTCGGCGCCCAGCGATGCCGCGAGCGCGGCCGGATCGACCTCGTGAGCCAAGGCGCGGGCGCTCAGTTCCGCCTCCTGTTGCATCGGCCCCTGAATCGCTGCGAATCCCCACTCGAATACCAGAATGCCCGAAATCAGCTTGGCCCAGGCCCAGCCCGCGCTCTGGTAACCGCTGTTAAGCGCGATCGCCAACAGGCCGGTAATCAAAACGAGCCCGAGCGAGGGGAGAAATATCCAGGTCGCAATGCCGCCCATCGCGCCGCGCATTAATGCATATTCGGAAAGCGATGTCGGCGCGGGAACGAAGCTCAACAGCACGAGCAGGCACGCCATCGCACCCATTTGCCCGATGGCGCCTATGGTATGCATGAATTTCATCGCCCGTCTTAAGGCTAATTTGTCGACGCCGATCAATGTTTCACTCGGTGTTGTCCGCTGCTGCGCTATTTCGAAAACACCCTGCCGGCCGGCGCATCACAGTGCGCCGGATCAGCCCGTCACGATTCGCTCGTTCAGTTTCTGGTCCACGACCTGGACGGTGCGG
>NZ_CAXUNQ010000068.1:0-22544 GCF_964252615.1 uncultured Bradyrhizobium sp. | reverse complement strand
AAAGACGTGGATGCCCGGCACAAGGCCGGGCATGACGGCGAGATGTGTGCATCCAGTAGGGCTTGACCCGGCGATCCATCCGCTTCGAAACGACTCTTCCGAAGATGGATGGATACGCGGGTCAAGCCCGCGTATGACGGGATGTGTGCATACAGTAGGGTCAAGCCCGGCCATGATGAAGCAACGATGACCCCCCGTACCGCCACACTCATCGGCCTCACCGCGATCCTGATGTGGGCGCTGCTGGCGGTGCTGACGGTGGCTACGGGGCGCATTCCCGCGTTTCAACTGGCGGCGATGACGTTCGCCATCGGGGCGCTGGCGGCGTCTACAAGCTGGATCGCGCGGCCCGGCGCCATCGGTGCGCTGCGGCAGCCGGCGCTTGTATGGATGATCGGCGTCGGCGGATTATTCGGTTATCACGCGCTGTATTTCCTGGCGTTGCGGCTGGCGCCTCCAGCCGAAGCCGGGCTATTGAATTATTTCTGGCCCCTCCTGATCGTGCTGTTCTCGTCGCTGCTGCCGGGCGAGCGGCTCAAGCCGCATCACGTCGTCGGGGCATTGCTCGGATTGGCCGGCACGGTGCTGTTGTTTGCGGGCAAACCATCGGCGCAGTTCGAGCAGGACCAGATCGCCGGCCTGCTCTCGGCGTTCGTCGCCGCCTTCGTGTGGGCGGCGTATTCGGTGATGTCGCGCAAGCTGAAGGCGGTGCCGACCGATGCGGTGGCGGGCTTCTGTTTTGCGACCGCGCTGCTTGCGAGCGCAGTTCATCTGGCGATCGAGACGACGGTCCGGCCCGAGACGCCGGTGCAATGGCTCGCGATCGTGGCGCTTGGCATCGGCCCGGTGGGTGCCGCGTTTTATGCGTGGGACATCGGGATGAAGCGCGGCGATATCCGGGTGCTGGGTGCGGCGTCCTACGCCACACCGCTGCTGTCTACCGCGTTTCTGATTGTGGCCGGCTATGCCAGGCCGAGCGCGGCGATCGCCGTCGCGGCGGTGCTGATCGCCGGCGGCGGCATGATCGCGGCAAAGGATATGGTTTGGAAGTAAAGGCGTTGCGGCCTCAGGTGGCAAAGGCGCTCTGCTCGCCGTGCCCGCCCACCGGGTTCGGGCGGCGGACGGCGTGCGTTCATCAGGATTTGTTCTTGCGTTCGCGCAATTCGCCGAATACTTCCGATGCGCTCCTGCCCTTCAGCCGCACTGCGGCCGCGACCGACGGGTCATCCGCGCGTAAGAACACGTTGGCTTTCTTTTCGTCGGCCAGCCGCGTCGGAACGGTTGGCTGGCCGGCGGCGCGCAGCCGCGCCACTTCGTCGGCGCGCGCTTTTAGCGCGGTATTGTCCGGCTCGACCCCCAGCGCGAACTTGACATTGGCGGCGGTATATTCGTGGCCGCAATAGAGCCTGAAATCGTCCGGCAACGCGCGTAGCTTCAACAGCGATTCCCACATCATCGGATAGGTGCCCTCGAACACCCGCCCGCAACCGATCGAAAACAGCGTGTCGGCGGCAAACAACGCTTTTTCGTCGTCGAAGACGTAGGAGATGTGGTCGAGCGTATGCCCGGGCGTTTCCAGCACCCGCGCCAACAGCGTGCCGACCTTGACGACGTCGCCGTCCTTGACGCGGGCATCGACCAGCGGAATTTTCGCGGTCTTGTCGTGCGGCGCCACCACGCGGCAATTGTACTTCTGTTTCAACTCGGGGATGCCGCCGACATGGTCGCCGTGATGGTGGGTAACCAGAATATCCGTCAGCGTCCACCCTTCGTGCTCCAGCGCCGTGATGACGGGAGCCGCCTCCGGCGCGTCGATCGAGGCGGTTGCCTGGGTCGCGGGGTCGTGGATCAGGTAGCCGAAATTGTCGGTGAGGCAGGGGAACAGGCGGATCTCAGCAGCCATGATATCTCCGTAATCGGAAAACGAGCCGGCGGGCCACGGCATGACATATGGCGTTAAGGTTCAATCGGCAATGCGATAATCGATACGCGCTTCGCGCCGGCGCCGTGATAGAATTGCCTCATGACCATCGATGTCATCGATCTTCGGGATTTCTATTCGCGCCGCCTCGGCATCGTGGCGCGGCGGCTGATCAATCGCGGCATCCACGCCCGCTGGCCCGACGCGCAGGGGCAGCGGGTGCTGGGCATTGGCTATCCGACCCCCTATCTCGGCCTGTTCCGCGAAGATTGCGAACGCTGCATCGCGTTCATGCCGGCCGCGCAAGGCGTGCTGAAATGGCCGACCGCGCGGCCGACCCTGGCGACGTTGGTCGATGAATTTTCGCTGCCGCTGCCGGACGCCGCGGTCGACCGCATCCTGCTGATCCACGCGCTGGAAATGTCCGACGATCCTGAAGGGCTGTTGCGCGAGGTATGGCGTGTGCTGGCGCCTTCGGGGCGGGTAATGGCGATCATACCGAACCGGCGCGGGGTGTGGACGCGCACCGACAACACGCCGTTCGGCCATGGCCGGCCGTATTCGCGCTCGCAGATCACGCAACTGCTGCGGCAGACCTGGTTCACGCCGACGGCCTGGGGGGAGGCGCTGTTCGTGCCGCCGGTCGGTGACGGCTGGTTCCTGCGTTCGGCAATGGCATGGGAGCGCGTCGGGGCTGCGCTGTCATTGCCGTTTGCGGGCGTGCATATTGTCGAGGCGACCAAGCAGGTCTATCGGGCAATCCCGGCGCACCGCGAACGCACGCGGCTTATTCCCGCGCTGGAGCCCGTGCTGGTGCCGTCGTCCTTGCAGCGGGACATGACGTCTCAACCCGAGATTGCCGGACTTGGTCCGGCAATCCATCTTTCCCGAAAATGATGGACGCGCGGGTCGAGCCCGGCATGACGATCAAACGCGCTACTCATTTCCCGGGTTGAAATCATCGCCCGGTGTCGCCGGGGCAGCCACGCCTTCGGGACGCGGGCCGTGCGGCCGCCGCCGCCGGCGCGGCTGGAAGCGCTCGCCGCCTGGGTGGCCATTGGATTCGAAACCCCCGCCGTTTACCTGCGGCTGCGGCCCGGTGATGAAGGATGGCAGGCGATCGACGCTGCCGCTGTCCGCAACCGGGACAGGTTGGGGCTGCGGCTGATACTGCGGCGGCGGACGATGCTCGCGGTTGTTATTGTATTCCCGGGGCTGATGCTGCTGCTCGCGGGGCTGGTAGGGTTGGCCTTCGCGCTGATGGTCACGCTGGTTGTCGCGCGGCACGAATGGTTGCGGCTGCGCCGGTACGAAGCCGGGCTCCTGGCCGAAATTGGAAAAACTCTCGCTTTCGTCGTCGCCGTCCTCTGCAGGCATCTCGTTTTCGGTGCGGGGCTGCGGCTGGTTCTGGCGAAACTGCTCCTGCGCCGCTGCGATCAGGCGAAAATAATGCTCGGCATGCTGGTAGTAGTTCTCTGCCGCCACCGGATCGCCGGAGCTGCGCGCGTCGCGCGCCAGTTGTACGTATTTCTCGGCCACATGGGAGGCGGTGCCGCGAATCTTGATATCGGGTCCGTTGGATTCGAAAACCCGGGTCATTGGGTTCTGACCGCGCCGGTTGTTATTGTTATTGCTGTTGTTATTGTTATTCCGGTTACGCATCCGCTTGTTGTTCTGACCGTTTCTCATGTCTTGCCTTTGTTACCAGCCCTGGGAGTTGTTGCCATTGTCATAATCCGATGCGGCACGCGTGACGCGCACCGAATCGCCATGCAGTTCAAGTCAGCATCGAGTTTTGCCGTATATCGCGTTCAACAACGACGCGTTCCCCACCGCCGGCATACTGCCAGCCGGACACATCAATCAGCCTGCCGAAACAAGCTCAGGTTTTCTTGCGTAAGCTTCAAGCGCAATATCAGGCTTTCGTCCGCTTTGCGGTCACCAGCAGCGCAGCTTTCTCAGCCATCGCGCTCAAATGGGACCTGGCTTTTGGAACCTTTCACTCGGGGCGGGCTCTCTTAGTCTTAAGAGAACTCTGGTATCCACCGCAGCATCTACGGGGCCAGCAACCCTGGACCGACGTTATATCCTGGAACGTAGTCGCTCCGGGGCAATATTCCAAGTGGTTTTTTTGCGTTCCAATAGGACTTATCAGGACGAAAGCCGGCCCGTGACGGCCCGGCGGATGCCCGCCAGATCCGTTTTCGCCGGTCCGGCCGCCGTCAGTCCCGCCGCGGCCATCAATTCCTGGACGTCCCCGTGCTGGCCGCACCCGACCTCCACGATCAGGACGCCGCCGGGGGCCAGCAGCCGGACGGCTTCGGGAATGATCAGGCGATAGGCGTTGAGGCCGTCGGCGCCGCCATCCAATGCGCGGCGCGGATCGTGATCGCGCACCTCGACGTCGAGCGCGGCGATATCCGCCGAACGGATATAGGGCGGATTCGACACCATCACATCCAACGCGCCGGACAGCGCCGCGGCATAGTCGCAGGCCACGAACGCCGCACGCGCTGCAAGTCCCAATTGCCGGGCATTGCCGCGGGCAGTCCGCAGCGCCGCCGCGCTGATGTCGGTGCCGGCGCCGAATGCGTTCGGCAGTTCCGATAACAGCGCCAGCAAAATCGCGCCCGAACCCGTGCCAAGATCGGCGATGCGGAGGGGGGCAGCGCATCTGGATTCGGCGTGCAGAATGTCCAGCGCGGCTTCGACCACGGTTTCTGTATCCGGCCGCGGCACCAGCGTCGCCGGCGCGAGCCGCAGCGGCAAGCCCCAGAACTCCTTGAGGCCGGTAATGCGGGCAACCGGTTCGCCCGCGATGCGCCGCTGCGCAAAATTCTCAAGACGGCAGGCTTCATCTTCCGTCAATAGTCGCGGCGCCGCCGCGATCACGCCGGTAAGATCGAGCCCGAGTGCCGAACCAACCAGAATCCGCGCATCCAGTTCGGCCGATGCGACGCCCGCGTGCCTGAACCGCGCCGCCAGCGCGCGGCGCGCGGTTTCGACGGTCTGGCTGCCGAGCGGATTGGGCACGCGTAGTCCTTTAGCGGGCGAAGCGCCGCGACCATTCCTGAGTCGTCCCCGCGAAGGCGGGGACCCATACGCCGTGTCGTCTCGTATGATCGAGTATCGTCGCGTATGATCGAATGCCGTCGATCAACCGAGCATAATCACAAACGCCGGGGGGTATGGGTCCCCGCCTTCGCGGGGACGAGGATATTACGCCGCGGCACCTTGGGCGGCAAGCTGCGCTGCCTGATGCTCGGTGGTGAGCGCGTCGATCAGTTCACCCAGCGCTTCACCCGCCATGACCTGCGGCAGCTTGTAGAGCGTCAGATTGATGCGGTGATCGGTGACCCTTCCTTGCGGGAAATTATAGGTACGGATGCGCTCGGAACGGTCACCGGAGCCGACCTTTTCGCGGCGCTCGGCAGAGCGCGCGGCATCGATGCGGTGACGTTCGGCGTCATAAATCCGCGAGCGCAGGATGTTCATCGCACTGGCGCGGTTCTTATGCTGGGAGCGGCTGTCCTGCATGCTGACAACGATGCCGGTCGGGATGTGGGTGATGCGGATCGCCGATTCGGTCTTGTTGACGTGCTGACCGCCGGCGCCGCCCGCGCGCATGGTCTCGATCCGCAGATCGTCGCTCTTGATCTCGACGTCGACGTCCTCGACCTCGGGCAGCACCGCGACCGTCGCGGCCGAGGTATGGATGCGGCCCTGGGTTTCGGTGTCGGGCACCCGCTGTACGCGGTGCACGCCAGATTCGAATTTCAATCTGGCGAACGCGCCGCGGCCCTTCACCTCGGCAATGATCTCCTTGAAGCCGCCCATGGTGCCGTCGCTGGCCGAAATCACTTCCACCTTCCAGCCCTGCAAGCCGGCGAAGCGCTCATACATCCGGAACAGGTCGCCGGCGAACAGCGAGGCCTCGTCGCCGCCGGTGCCGGCGCGAATTTCCAGCACCACGTTGCGCGCGTCCATGGCGTCCTTGGGCAGCAGCGCGACCCGGATCTGCTGTGCCAGCTCGACGCTGCGCGCTTCCAGCGTCGCGCGCTCGGCTTCCGCCATGGCGCGAAGGTCGGCATCGGTGGAAGGATCCGCGATCATCGCATCGATGCCGGCGACCTCCGCATTGGCGGCGCGATACGCCTTCACCGCATCGATCAGCGGATCGAGTTCGGCGAGTTCGCGCGTCATCCGCACGTAGTTCTCCGCACTCACCTGGCCCAATACCCCGGACTGGAGGGAGGCGTGGTGCGCCAGCAGAATATCGAGTTTGGCTTCAGGCAGCATGGGGACAATCGGTCGTGAAATCAGGCATCGTCATGGCCGGGCTTGTCCCGGCCATCGGCGTCTTCCCTCGCACGGAAGCAAGACGTGGATGCCGGGCATAAAGCCGGGCATGACGGAGTGGAGGTGTTTCGCTCACAACGAGAGCCCCTCGGCCTCTGCAAATTCCGTCAGCTTGCCGCGGATCGACACGCTGCCGGAGGGCGCATCGAGCAGCAGCGCCATGAGGGCGGCGGCTTTTTTGGCATCGAGATCGAGAACCATCGCCTTGACCGGACCGTGCGCGGTGGCCGACAGCGACAGCGAGCGGTAGCCGAGCGCGATCAGCGCCAACGCGCCCAGCGGCTGGGATGCCATCTCGCCGCACAGCGAGGCGGACTTTTTCGCGGCATCGGCTTTGCGAACGATGTCGCGCAACGCGCGCAGGATCGGCGCCGACATGGTGTCGAAACGCTCGGAGACCTTGGCATTGCCGCGGTCGACCGCGAACAGAAACTGAAACAGGTCGTTCGAACCCACCGATACGAAATCGACTTTTCTGAGCAGTTCGTCGAGCTGATAGAGCAGCGCCGGTACTTCCACCATGGTGCCGACGTCGATGCGCTCGGGGAGCGCATGGCCATGCTGGCGCAGATAGGTCAGCTCCCGTTCGATGATCGCCTTGGCCGCATCGAATTCCGCCACCTCCGAGATCATCGGGAACATGATGCGCAACGCACGGCCGCCGCCGGCGCGCAGCAACGCGCGGATCTGGCCGCGCAGCAGGCCGGGCCGGTCCAGGCCGAGCCGGATCGCGCGCCAGCCCAGCGCCGGATTTTCTTCCGTGACGGTTTCCATATAGGGCAGCGCCTTGTCGCCGCCGATGTCCAGGGTGCGGAACGTCACCGGCTTGGCGCCGGCGGCATCGAGTACGGCGCGGTATAACTGCAGCTGATCGGTCGAGCGCGGCAGGCTGGTGCCCACCATGAATTGCAGTTCGGTGCGGAACAGGCCGATGCCGGCGCTGCCGGTGTCGTCGATATGCGGCAGGTCGATCACCAGTCCGGCGTTGATCATGAGCTCGACGGGCTGGCCATCCTTGGTCACGCAGGGTTTGTCGCGCAGGGCCGAATACTGCGCCTGGCGGCGGGCGCGGAACCGCACCCGCTCTGCATAGGCGGATTCGATTTCCGCGGAAGGCCGGACGTAGATCGAGCCGGAAGTGCCGTCGACAATGATGGCGTCGCCGGGATCGGCAATCCCCGGCGCATTCGGGATTTCGCCGACCGCGGGAATGCCAAGTGCGCGCGCCACGATGGAGACGTGGGAATTGGCGGTGCCTTCCTCCAGCACCAGGCCGCGCAACCGCTTGCGGTCGTAATCGAGCAGCGCCGCCGGACCCATCGCGCGCGCGATCAGGATGGCATTGTCGGGCAGTTGCTCGCGGGAAGGCGCGTGATCCTGGCCGACCAGTTGCCGCATCAGCCGGTGGCCGAGGTCTTCAAGGTCGTGCAGCCGGTCGCGCAAATACGGATCGGTCGAACGCAGCATGCGCGCGCGGGTGTCGGACTGCACGCGCTCGACCGCGGCCTCGGCGGTGAGACCGGTAGCGACGGCCTCGTGCAGGCGATGCGACCAGCCATGGTCGTTGGCGAACATCCGGTAGGCTTCCAGCACGTCGCGGTGCTCGCCGCCTTCGGCGACGTCGCCGCGCTCGAGCATGCGGTCGAGATCGGCGCGCAATTTCGCCAGCGCCGCATCCAGCCGCTTGATCTCCTTCGGCAGGTCCTCGGCGATGTAGTTGGTGATGACGACGCGCGGCTCGTGCAGCACCACGTGACCGAGCGCGATGCCGTCGGACAGGACCGCCCCGGTCTTGTGCACCGAGTGACGCGCGGCGGGCTCGGCGCCCGGCTGTGCCAGCGCCGCGAGTTCGCCGGAGGCGATCATTTCCGCCAGCACCATGGCGGTGGTCTGCAGCGCCTCGACTTCTTCCTCGACATAGGTGCGCTTGGCGCGATTCTGCACCACCAGAACGCCGAGCGTATTGCCGGCGCGCAGAATCGGAACGCCGAGGAAGGAATGGTAGATTTCTTCGCCGGTTTCCGGCCGGAACGAGAATGCCGGGTGGCTCTGCGCGTCGTTGAGATTGAGCGGCGTCGCCTCGCTGGAAACCAGGCCGACCAGGCCTTCATGCGCGCTCAGTACGGTCTGGTGGACCGCGTCGCGGTTGAGGCCCTCGGTGGCATAGAGCTCCAGCGTGTTATCGATGCGCAGCACGTAGGTCGAGCATACCTCCGCCACCATGTTGGCGGCGATCAGCACCACGATCTTGTCGAGGCGCTCCTGAGCGCTGACCTGCTCCGCCATGACTTCGCGGAGCCGTCTCAACAAGACGCGGGGGCCTCCCGACGCGCTCCGCATGTGCCGACATCCTCCGTGCCAACCAGCGCGCCCCCGGGCGGCGCCAGCGCCAAGCTTCAGAAAAACAACAATTTTATCGTTCCGCCGCCTCCGTGCCGCGGAAATTGGCCGAATCAGCGCGTACAAAGCCGTGGCGCAGTTCGCCGCGGCCCTCTCATCTGGCCGTATAGCCAATTGAAGCTTGTTTTGCCAAGCAAAACGCCCGCCGGCGCAGAGCAACACTTCGTGCCCCGACGCCGTCAGCGCGAAGCACCTGCGTCCGGGGCAAGTAGGCTATGCCTGGTCCAGGCCGTAGAGCGTGTGCAGCGTGCGCACCGCCAGTTCGGTGTAGGCGGCGTCGATCAGCACCGAAAACTTGATCTCGGACGTGGTGATGGCGCGGATGTTGATGTTGCGCTCCGACAGGGCCTTGAACGCCTTGGCGGCGACTCCGGAGTGGCTGCGCATGCCGCTGCCGATCACCGAAACCTTGGCGACGTCGGTGGCGCTGTCGATTCTCACATAACCGATCCTGTTTTTCGCGGCCGAGATGGTGTCGCGGGCGCGGGCGTAATCCGAAGCCGGGACCGTAAAGGTGAGGTCGGTGGTCGCGCCGTCCTCCGAGACGTTCTGCACGATCATGTCGACATTGACGCTGGCGTCCGCAAGCGGACCGAAGATCGCGGCGGCCACGCCGGGCTTGTCCTGGATCTGGCGCACGGAAATCTGGGCCTCGTCCTTGGAAAACGCGATCCCGGTAACGACGTGGCTCTCCATGATTTCCTCCTCGTTGCAGATCAGCGTACCCGGCGGCGTGCCGAAGGGATCGATATCCTCGGGTTTGTCGAAACTGGAGCGGACGAACACCGGCATGTTGTACACCATGCCGAGTTCCACCGAACGCACCTGCATCACCTTGGCGCCTTGCGACGCCAGCTCCAGCATGTCCTCGAAGGCGATCTTGTCGAGCCGCCGCGCCTTCGGCACCACGCGGGGATCGGTGGTGTAGACGCCATCGACGTCGGTATAGATGTCGCAGCGGTCGGCGTGAATGGCCGCGGCAATGGCCACCGCCGAGGTATCGGAGCCGCCGCGTCCGAGCGTGGTGATGCGGCCGGTCTGCGGCTCGATGCCCTGGAAGCCGGCGATGACGGCGACCTCCTTGCGATCCTTGAAGCGGTCGATCAGCTCGGCGCCGTCGATCTCCAGAATACGCGCCGAGGCATGGACGTCGCTGGTCCTGATCGGTAGCTGCCAACCCTGCCAGGAGCGCGCCTGAACGCTCAAAGCCTGCAATGCGATCGCCAGCAACCCGGCGGTGACCTGCTCGCCGGATGCCACCACGGCGTCGTATTCGCGGGCGTCGTGCATCGGCGACGCCTCGCGGCACCACTCGACCAGTTCATTGGTCTTGCCGGCCATCGCCGAAACCACCACGGCGACGTCATGGCCGGCATCGACCTCGCGCTTGACATGGCGCGCGACGTTGCGGATGCGGTCGATGGTGGCGACCGACGTGCCGCCGAATTTCATGACAAGGCGGCCCATGACGCGTGGTGCATTCCCCGGAACAGGACGGTATTGTGCCGCGCATAAAGTGGAACGCGCAGACCGAAAGGCGCGTATACATAGCGGCGCGGTTTGGGGCAAGCACCCGGTTCTGGTAGGTCCCGCCGGCGCGCTGCGGACCGGTCCGGGACACGGCAATCGAGGCGACGAAATGGGGCGTTACATCGACGATATCCTGCAGCCGGGCGAGAAGGTGCTGTATTCCACCAACGCGCACTGGATATTCTATCTGCCCGCGATCGCGGCCTGGATCGCGGCGATCGGCTGCCTGATCGCCTCGCGCATGTTCGTCACCGAGACGCCCATGCTGCTCTGCCTGGCATTGGCGGCCATATCGGCGCTCGCGGCGCTGTACTGGACGCTGCGGGCCTGGTTCCATCGCTGGACCACCGAGACCGACGTGACCAATCTGCGGGTCGTTCACAAGACCGGCTTCGTCAAGCGCCGGACCTTCGAGATGAGCCTGGACAAGGTGGAAAGCGTCGACGTCAATCAAACTATCCTCGGCCGCATGTTGAATTACGGCGACGTCACGGTCCGAGGCGTCGGCGAGGGGTTTGAGACGATCAAAACCATTGCTTCGCCGCTTCTCTTCCGCAACCACATCACGGCGCGATAGGAGCGGCGCGTAATCCATGGCAATGCAGTCAAATTCCTCGAACCTCCAGGGTGCCTCGGCCGCCACGGTCGATCCCGCCGAGATCGCGAAATTTTCCAAACTGTCGGACGAATGGTGGGATCCGAACGGCAAGATGGCGCCGTTGCACAAGATCAATCCGCTGCGGCTGACCTATATCCGCGACGCCGCATGCCGCAAGTTCGACCGCAACGTCAAAAGCCTGAACTGCCTGGCGGGCCTGCGCATCCTCGATATCGGCTGCGGCGCGGGGCTGTTGTGCGAGCCGTTCACGCGCCTCGGGGCGCAGGTGATCGGCGTCGATCCCTCCGCGACCAATATCGCCGCGGCAAAACTGCACGCCGACAAATCGCAGCTGTCGATCGATTACCGATGCAGCAGCGTGGAGCAGATGGACGTGCGCGAACGCTTCGACCTCGTGCTGGCGATGGAAGTGGTCGAGCACGTCGCCGACGTCGGCGCCTTCCTGGGCCGCTGCGCGGCGATGCTGAAGCCCGGCGGACTGATGGTGGTTTCGACGCTGAACCGCAACTGGAAAAGTTTCGCGCTCGCCATTGTCGGCGCGGAATATGTGCTGCGCTGGCTGCCGCGCGGCACCCATCAATGGGACAAGTTCGTCACCCCGGATGAACTCGCGCATCATCTGCAGGCCAACAAGCTCGCCATCACCGAGCAGGCCGGCGTCGTCTACAGCCCGTTCGCCGACCGCTGGAGCCTGTCCTCCGACATGGACGTGAATTACATGGTGGTGGCGGAGGGGACGTAACACCCATGCCGTCCCGGCATTCGCGAGGACGGCGCCGGGTTTTTATCACGCGCAACAATGCGATGACGCCGCTTCAGTTGACCGCGCCTCTTCCGCCATTCTAACCCTGTCCCCATGTTCACTCTGGCCTCGCTCTGGATCCCTTTCACCGTCACCGCCGCGCTGGGGCAGGTGGCGCGCAATGCGATGCAGCGGCGATTGACCGCGCCGCTGGGAACCTGGGGCGCCACCAATATCCGCTTCCTGTTCGGTTTTCCGTTTTCGCTGATCTTCTTCGGCGCTGTGTCCGGTGTCACCGGCGATGCCGTGCCGTGGCCGACCGCGGCGTTTTGGCCGTGGCTGCTGCTCGGCGCGCTGAGCCAGATCGTCGCCACCGGCCTGATGCTGCTCGCCATGAACGACCGCTCGTTCGTGGTCACCACGGCGTATCTGAAGACCGAGGCGATTCAGACCGCAATCTTCGGCTTCGTGTTCCTTGGCGATCACCTCACGGCGCTCAAGGTGATTGCGATTCTGATCGCAACGGCGGGCGTGATCGTCACCGCGCTGCGGCCGGGCGGCGAAAAGGGCTTCGCCGAATTGCAGCCGACCATCATCGGGCTGCTCGCCGCCGCCGCGTTCGCGCTGTCGGCGATCGGTTTCCGCGGCGCGATCATCACCGTGCCCGGGGTGTCGTTTGCGACGGCGGCGTCCTACACGCTGGTGATAGGGCTATTCGTGCAGACGCTGGTGCTGACCATCTATCTGCTGGCGCGCGCGCCCGACGTGCTCAGGAAAATTCTGGGGCTTTGGAAGCCGTCAATATTCGCGGGCTTCATGGGAGCGTTTGCGTCGCAATTCTGGTTTCTGGCGTTCGCGCTCACGGCCGCCGCCAATGTGCGCACGCTGGCGCTGGTCGAGGTGCTGTTCGCACAAGGTGTGGCGTATTACTCCTTCAAGCAGCCGCTGTCGGCGCGCGAACTGAGCGGCATCGCGCTGATCGTGATCGGGGTGGCGATGCTGGTGGCGGTGTGAGAAGTCGTCCGCCCGGCCTTGCGCCGGCCATGAAGCAGAACGCGCCGCGCCGTCATTGCCGGGCTTGACCTACCATACGCACACATCTCGCCGTCATTGCCGGGCTTGACCCGGCATCCATCCCCTTCGAAACGACTCTTTCCGAAGATGGATGGATACGCAGGTCAAGCCCGCGTATGACGAGATATGTGAAATCCGGTAGGGTCAGGCCGGGCCATGACGGAGGTGCGCTAGTTCCTGTCGTCCGGCAGCACCGGCAGCGGCGATACCTCGACGCCTTCCTCGATCAGCGAACGGGCTTCCTCCGGCGAAGCCTCGCCGTAAATCGGACGATGTTCGATATCACCGTAATGCATCTTGCGGGCTTCGTTCGGGAAGCGCTCGCCGACATTGTCGGCATTCTTGACGATATGGTCGCGCAGTTCCTTGATCTTGGCGCGCAGCTCCCGCTCATGCGCCATCATCAGCGGCGTCGACGCAGGCGCGGTGACTTCCGTCGATGCCGGGGCTTCCGCAGGCGCGGCAGGCGGTGCGGCGCTTTGCCTGGTTTTCTTGCTGACGATCTGCGGCGCCATGATGGCCCGCTCGACCTTGGCCGAGCCGCAGGAAGGGCAGGTCACAAGCCTGCGCTTTTCCTGCGATTCGTAGGCCGACGAACTCTGGAACCAGCTCTCGAACGTATGACCACGGCCGCAGCGCAGATTGTAACGGATCATGCCGATCCCCGTACCAGGTGCAGATGTTCAGGGTTCGTTTTCGGATCGGCGACGCTGAAGCGGCGGCCGTGCTGCAGCGATGGAATGGTCTTGCGGGCGCTTGCTACCTTGGCGGGATCGATTTCCGCCATCACAATGCCGGGCTCGGTGCTGCCGCCCTCGGCCAGCACGACGCCCCAGGGATCGACGATCAGCGAGTGGCCGTAGCACTCGCGTCCGCTCTCATGTTTTCCGGCCTGTGCGGCGGCAAAAATGTAGCAGCCATTCTCGATGGCGCGGGCGCGCAGCAGCGTGTGCCAGTGTGCTTCGCCGGTCCTGACCGTGAACGCGGACGGCACGGTGATGAACGCCGCGCCGCTTTCGGCGAGCGCACGATACAGTGCCGGAAAACGCACGTCATAGCAGATGGTGAGACCGATGCGGCCCCATGGCAGATCGGAAATGACGGCGGTTTCGCCGGGCTGGTAGTTCGCCGACTCGCGATAGCTCTCGCCGCCGTCTAATTCGATGTCGAACATGTGGATCTTGTCGTAACTGGCAAGGATGGCGCCATCCGGCGCGATCAGGAACGAACGATTGACGGCGCGCTCCGGCGTCGCCCGCAGCGCCAGCGAGCCGACGTGAACATGGATCTTGAGCTCGCGGGCGAGTCCCCGGTAGGCCTTCAGCGAGAGGTCTTCGTCTTCCGGCGCCAATAATTCGAACAACGCCTTGCGGTTGCTCTGAATGAGGTTGCTGACTTCCGGCGTCTGCACATAGTCGGCGCCCTGGGCGGCGGCTTTGCGGATAAGGCTCTGGGCTTCCTTGAAGCTCGCCTCGGGCGACAACGAGGTGCGCATCTGCACCATGGCGGCGGTGAAGGCAAGCTCGGCGCTCATGAACCGGCCTTTTCGCCGGCCAGCAGGGAATCGAGCCTGCCTTCGCGGTCCAGCGCATAAAGTTCGTCGCAGCCGCCGACGTGGATTTCACCGATAAAGATCTGCGGAAAGGTCGCGCCGGCGCCGGCACGGTTCCACATCTGCTGGCGCAGTGCCGGATCCTTCGCCACGTCGAACTCGGTGAACGCGGCGTTCTTGCGCGTCAACAGCGACTTGGCGGCGCTGCAATAGCCGCAGCCGGGACGGGTGTAGATGTCGATAGCGGTCATGTCGCGCCCTGTTTTAAGGATCGTCGGATTATATGGGAGCTTTGTGGGCGTCCACAACCCGGGCGAAGACCAGGACGTCGACCCGCGCGGCCCTGGCGCGCAGCAGCGCCCGCGCACAGGCGTCGGAGGTGGCGCCGGAGGTCAGCACATCGTCGATCAACACCACGCGGCGGCCCTGCACCTGATGAGCGTGTTCTCGTAAAACCTTGAACGCGCCCTGTACGTTGCTGGTGCGTTCCGATCTCGAAAGTCCGATCTGCTGCTGGGTCGGCCGCATCCGCCGCAGCGCATCTCGCGCGATAGGAACGCCGCTTTGTCGTTCGATCGCACGGGCAAGCGCACCCGACTGGTTATAGCGGCGACTCCAGCCGCGGCGCCAGTGCAGCGGCACCGGAACCAGCGCCTCGGCGTCGGCAAGCAGTTCCACGCCGGCCCGCGCCATCCAGCGGCCCATGACGGGCGCCAGATCGGTGCGGTCCTGGTATTTCAGCGCATGCACCAGCGTCCGCGCCACGTCGTCATAGCGCACCGCGGCGCGGGCGCGCGCATAGGCCGGCGGATTGGCGATGGCTTCCATCGACAGCAGGCCGGGGCCCGGATCGTAGATGAAGGGAATGCCGAGCCGCGGGCAGAACGGCGGCGCGATGAACGACAGTTTTGTCCAGCAGCCGGCGCAGACGCCGACTCCCGCCACCGGTTCGCGGCAGGCCACGCATAGCGTCGGCAGCGCGATGTCGAGCGCGAGCCGCGCGGCATGCGCCCACGCGCTGCGCAAGGCCTGGCCGAAGCAACGTGACGAGGTGGCCCGAACGTCCATGGGGGAAGGCTAGCAGCCCGGCCATTTGTTGCTCAAGCGCCGGATTGCCAGACCCGGTTGTAACAGCGTACCAGACGGACATGGCTGCGAAACCGACCGCCGCGCCGATCCTGTTCGACCGCGCGCTGCTGCGCGCGCGGCAACGCCGCGCGGAGAAAATGGGAGGGGCGACCTTTCTGCTCGATCGTGTTGCCGAGGACATGGCGGAGCGGCTGCACGCCGTGCTGCGCGAGTTCTCCAGCGCGGCCGATATAGGCACGCCGGGCAGTCAGTTGCGCGACGCTTTGGCAGGACGCGTCGGCCGGCTCACGCGCATTGATCTTCCGGATCGCGAGTCCGAACCCCTGGCGCTGGCGCCGCAATCCATCGACCTTGCGGTCTCCGCGCTTGCCTTGCAACTCGTCAACGATCTGCCAGGCGTGCTGGCGCAACTCCGCCGCGCGATGAAGCCGGACGGGCTGCTGCTGGCTGCGATGATCGGCGGCGATACGCTGACGGAACTGCGGCAATCATTTGTTGCCGCGGAAGCCGAGCTTGAGGGTGGAAGTTCACCACGTGTGGCGCCGTTTGCTGATCTGCGCGATGTCGGCGCGCTGCTGCAGCGCGCAGGCTTCGCCCTGCCGGTCACCGACGTCGACCGCATCGTGGTGCGCTACGACAACGCGGTCGCGCTGATGCAGGATTTGCGGCGGATGGGCGCGGCCAATGTGCTGGTGGAACGGCGCCGCGCGCCGACCCGGCGCGCGACGATGCTGCGAATGGCGCAAATCTACGGCGAACGGTTTGCCGATCCCGATGGCCGCATCCGCGCCACTTTCGATGTGATCTGGCTGTCGGGCTGGGCACCGCATGAAAGCCAGCAGCAGCCGCTCAAGCCGGGCTCGGCGAAGGCGAGCCTGGCGGAGGCGGTGAGGAGAGGGACGGAATAGATACGCCATTGCCGGGCTTGAGCGGCAATCCATCTCCAGCGCAACAATTTTTCCGAAGACGGATGCGCGGGGCCAAGCCCGCGCATGACGCCGAGGGTTGCGTTGGCCTTACGCCAGCAAATCGATCAAATGCGGGATCAGCGGAATGTCAGCCGGCGGCATGGGATGGTCGCGCAGCCTGTTGGCGCGCACCCATCTGAGCGCCTGGCTCTCGCGCGCAACCACGTCGCCGTCCCAGCGCCGGCAGATGTAGAGCGGCATCAGCAGATGAAAATCGTCATAGGCGTGACTGGCGAAGGTCAGCGGCGCGAGGCAGTCTTCCTTCACGGTAATGCCGATCTCCTCATGCAGTTCGCGGATCAGGGTCTGCTCCGGCCGCTCGCCGTGCTCGACCTTGCCGCCGGGAAATTCCCACAGTCCCGCCAGCGTCTTGCCTTCGGGCCGCTGGGCGATCAGCACGCGCTTGTCGGCATCGACCAGCGCGCAGGCCACGACCAAGGTGAGTTTCACGTCCTCCTCCGCTGCACCGTCAAGCCCGGCCATGACGAATATACAGGGTTAGGAATCATCACGACCGGTAGTCGCCGTTGATGGCGACATATTCCTTGGTGAGGTCGCAGGTCAGCACGCGGTCGCGGCCCTTGCCGAGGCCAAGCGCAATCCTGATCTGGATGGTCGGGTTCTTCATCGCCGCGGAAACTTCGGCTTCGTCGTAGGACGGATCGCGCGCGCCTTTGCTGGCGACGCGAATGCCATTGAACGAGATCGAAAGCTTGTCGCGATCGGCGGGCTCGCCGGCCTTGCCCACCGCCATCACGACGCGGCCCCAATTGGCGTCCTCGCCGGCGATCGCGGTCTTCACCAGCGGCGAATTCGCCACCGACATCGCAATTCTGCGCGCGGAGGCCTTTGTCGTCGCGCCCTCGACGATGATCTCGACCAGCTTGCGCGCGCCTTCGCCATCGCGCGCCACCTGCTCGGCGAGATCCGCCAGCACGGCGTTGAAGGCTTTTGTGAAGGCTTTCAGGCGCGGGTCGCCGGCGCGGCTGATTTTCGGCGCATCTTTTGCGGCGCCGGTCGCGAAAGCCAGCAGCGTGTCCGACGTCGAGGTGTCGCCATCGATGGTGACGGCGTTGAAGGTATCCGCGACGCCGTTCTTCAACAGCGACTGCAGCGCGCCTGCTGCGATCGGTGCGTCGGTGAACAAGAACGCCAGCATGGTCGCCATGTCCGGCGCGATCATGCCGGCACCCTTGGCCATGCCGCTGATGGTGACCTTTGTGTTGCCGAGCTTCACCGTCGCGGTTGCGACCTTGGGAAAGGTGTCGGTGGTCATGATGGCTTTTGCCGCCGCCATCCACCCGTCCGGCGTCGCGGTCCGCGCCAGCGTGCCGAGCACGCCGTCGAATTTGGTGGCGTCGAGCGGCTCGCCGATCACGCCGGTGGAGGCGAGAAAGATGTCGTCCGGCTTGCAGCCGATCGCCCTGGCGGCAATCGACGCCGTCAGCGTGGTCGCCTGCTTGCCGGTCCTGCCGGTAAAGGCGTTGGCATTGCCTGAATTCACCACCAGCGCCCGGGCGCGCCCGCGCTTCAATTTGACGCGACACCATTCCACCGGCGCCGACGGGCACTTCGATCTGGTGAAGACGCCGGCCACCGTCGAGCCCTCGTCGAGCACCGCCAGCAGCACATCGGTGCGGTCCCTGTAGCGGATGCCGGCGGCGGCGGTCGCCAGTCTGACGCCGGCGACGGCGGGCATATCGGGGACGCTGGCGGGGGCGAGCGGAGAGATTGCGGTGGACATGAGGTCCTCGTCATTGCCGGACTTGATCCGGCAATCCATCGAATGAGATGGATGCGCGGGTCAAGCCCGCGCATGTCGGATTACCGATTTAGTTTTTCGCGGGCCGACGGTTCACGCATAACGCCCGTGGCAATGCTTGTACTTCTTGCCGGAGCCGCAGGGACAATCCTCGTTGCGGCCGACCTTGCCCCAGCTCGACGGATTTTTCGGATCGCGGCTGGCGGCATTGGCGTTCGACGCCGGGGCCAGCGATACGTCGGCGAACGCCATCTCGTCCTCGCCGGTGTTCGGATCGAACTTGTGCGCCTCCATCGCCGGCAGCATCGGCGGCTGATCCTCCGGCGGCACGATCTCCACGCGCATCAACTGCGCCGTCACGGCTTCGCGCAGGTTGGTGATCATGGTTTCGAACAGGCTGAAAGCTTCCGATTTATACTCCTGCAGCGGATCGCGCTGGCCATACCCGCGCAGGCCGATCACCTGCCGCAGGTGGTCCAGCATCACCAGATGCTCGCGCCACAGATGATCCAGCGTCTGCAGCAGGATGGTCTTCTCGACGTAACGCATCACGTCGGGACCCCACTGCGCCACCTTCGCCGCCATGTGTTCGTCGACGCGCTGCTCGATGCGGGTCAGCAGTTCCTCGTCGGCGATGCCTTCTTCCTTGGCCCATTCGTCCACAGGCAGTTCGATCCCGAGCACCCGTGTCAACTCTTCCTTCAACTCGGCGACGTGCCACTGCTCGGCATAAGCATGCTCAGGCACGTGCTTGGTGACGATGTCGTCGACGAAGTCATGGCGCATGCCGGCCACGGTTTCGGCCACGCTCTCGTCCTTCATCAGGTTGACGCGATGTTCGAAGATTTCCTTGCGCTGGTCGTTCTGGACGTTGTCGAATTTCAGCAGGTTCTTGCGGATGTCGAAGTTGCGGGCCTCGACCTTCTGCTGCGCCTTCTCCAGCGCCTTGTTGATCCAGGGATGGATGATGGCCTCGCCTTCCTTCAGCCCGAGCCGGGTCAGCATGGTGTCGAGCCGGTCGGAGCCGAAGATTCGCATCAGGTCGTCTTCCAGCGAAAGGAAGAATTTCGAGCGTCCGGGATCGCCTTGACGGCCGGAGCGGCCGCGCAACTGGTTGTCGATACGGCGCGACTCGTGGCGTTCGGAGCCGATGATGTAGAGCCCGCCCGGCCGGGTCACGGTCTTGGCCGGCTTGCTGCCCTTGGCGGGCTCGATCTCGATCACGTCTTCCGCTTTCAGCACGATGTCGCGAAAACGTTCGACGTCCGCCTTGATCCGCTCGATCTTGGCGGCCTTCTCCGCCTCGTCGGTAATACCGGCGGTTTCGTGCTGGATGCGCATTTCCAGCGAGCCGCCGAGCTTGATGTCGGTGCCGCGTCCCGCCATGTTGGTGGCGATGGTGATGGCGCCGGGCACGCCGGCCTCGGCGACGATATAGGCTTCTTGCTCATGGAAGCGCGCGTTCAGCACCGCGAACAGTTTTGCCGGTTTGCCGGCGCGCGCCGCGGCGTACAGCTTCTCCATGGCGTTTTCGTTGCCGAAGTCGATCTGCCTGTAGCCGTGCTTCTTAAGATACTCGCCGAGCAGTTCGGATTTCTCGATCGACGCCGTGCCGACCAGCACCGGCTGCAGCCGCTCATTGGCGCGCTGGACCTCGGCCATGATCGCCGCGTGCTTTTCATCCTGGGTGCGATAGACCTCGTCGTCCTCGTCGAGGCGCGCCACCATGACGTTGGTGGGGATTTCCACGACTTCGAGCTTGTAAATGTCGAACAGTTCGTCGGCTTCGGTCGCCGCGGTGCCGGTCATGCCGGCGAGCTTCTCGTACATCCGGAAGTAGTTCTGGAACGTGATCGACGCCAGCGTCTGGTTTTCCGGCTGCACCGGCTGGTGCTCCTTGGCTTCCAGCGCCTGATGCAGGCCTTCCGAATAACGGCGCCCCGGCATCATGCGCCCGGTGAATTCGTCGATAATGACGACCTCGCCGTCCCTGACGATATAATCCTTGTCGCGGGTGAACAGCGTATGCGCGCGAAGCGCCTGATTGATGTGGTGCACGACGGAGACGTTCTCGACGTCATAAAGCGAATCGCCCTTGAGCTGGCCGGCGTCGCGCAGCAGCGTCTCGATCTTTTCCATGCCGGTTTCGGTCAGCGTCACCGTGCGCTGCTTCTCGTCGACATCGTAGTCCGATTTGTCCAGCTTCGGGAAGAAAGTGTCGATGGTGTTGTAGAATTCCGAACGGTCATCAAGCGGTCCGGAAATGATCAGCGGGGTGCGGGCTTCGTCGATCAGGATCGAGTCGACTTCGTCGACGATGGCGAAGAAGTGGCCGCGCTGAACCATGTCCTCCAACCGGTATTTCATGTTGTCGCGCAGATAGTCGAAACCGTATTCGTTATTGGTGCCGTATGTGATGTCACAGCCGTAAGCGGTCTTGCGCTCGGCATCGTCGAGCCCGTGTACGATCACGCCGGTAGTGAGGCCGAGGAAACTGTAGATTTCGCCCATCCAGGCGGAGTCGCGCTTGGCGAGGTAGTCGTTGACGGTGACGACGTGGACGCCCTTGCCGGCCAGCGCGTTGAGATAGACCGCAAGCGTCGCCACCAGCGTCTTGCCTTCGCCGGTCTTCATCTCGGCGATGTCGCCCTCGTGCAGCACCATGCCGCCGATCAACTGCACGTCGAAATGACGCTGCTTGAGGGTGCGCTTGGCCGCCTCCCGCACGGTGGCGAAAGCCGGAACCAGAATGTCATCGAGGGTCTTGCCGTCGGCGAGCTGGCTGCGGAATTCGGCCGTGCGGGCCTTGAGCGCCTCGTCGGACAGCGCCGCGATTTCCGGCTCGAGCGCGTTGATGGCATCGACGCGGGACTGATATCCCTTCACCCGCCGGTCGTTGGCGGAGCCGAAAAACTTGCGGGCGAGCGCGCCGAGCATGCCAGATTCCTGTCTTTTCAATTCGGCATTTCAGCCATTGGTGTCGTGCCGATCGCCTATCAACTGATCGTGACGCGTCAAAAAGGCCCCAATTCCGGGTGCGTTCGCGTCATGAGTGGGAGTTCGACATTCGAAGTTCAACGGCCCAAAGCGCAAGCAAATCACGCGATAGCCGCTGGGCCGTCGCGGAGAGATATGGCTCGTCCAAAGGCTTGTCAACGGCGCGAAGCTGTCAGGGATTTCATCATTTTGACAGAGTTTTCGCGTTGCCAAGGCGGCTCGATTGGGCGAGTGTCCCGCCGCCCGAACAGCCCCGCCACGACCTGAGATAAGGATTTTCCATGACCTCTTCGTCATCCAGCACGACATTCGTCCGGCGCTTCGGCCTCGCCTCCACCGCCGTGACGGGCTGTCTTGCGTTGGTTCTGCTCGCCGGGCTTCCGGTCCGTGCCGAGGAAGCCAATCCGGTGCTTGCCAAGGTCAACGGCGCCGAAATCCGCGCCAGCGACGTTGCGCTTGCGGAAGAGGAATTGGGACCGAGCCTGGCGCAGATGGAGCCGTCGGCCAAGAAGGAAAACGTGCTGTCCTTCCTGATCGACATGAAGATCGTCTCGAAGGAAGCCGAGGACAAGAAGATCGCCGACCGCGACGACTTCAAGACCCGTCTCGCCTTTGCGCGCAACCGCCTGTTGATGGACAACCTGCTGGCAGTCGAGGGCAAAGCCGCCACCACCGACGAGAACATGAAGAAGGTCTATGAGGACGCCGCCAAGCAGATCACCGGCGAGCAGGAAGTTCACGCCCGGCACATCCTGGTGGAAACCGAGGATCAGGCCGAGAAGATCGAGCAAGACCTGAAGAAGGGCGCCGATTTCGCGGAACTGGCCAAGAAGGAATCCAAGGATCCCGGCGCGTCCGACGGGGGCGACCTCGGCTTCTTCACCAAGGACCAGATGGTGCCGGAATTCTCGGCCGCCGCTTTCGCGCTGGAGCCCGGCAAGATATCCGATCCGATCAAGACGCAATTCGGCTGGCATGTGATCAAGGTTGAGGAAAAGCGCACCCGTAAGGCGCCGGACTTCGAGCAGGTCAAGCCGCAGATCGAAACCTATGTGGTGCGCAAGGCGCAGGCCGATTACGTGGCCAAGCTGCGCCAGAGCGCAAAGGTCGAGCGCATGGACAGGCCCGACGACGCCTCGGCCAAGCCCGATGCGGCGAAGCCCGCCGACGGCAAGGCGGCGCCCGCGAAGAAGTAAATCGACTTCCTGGCAGACATCGGGCTGTCATGGTGCCGGGCTTTGTCCCTACTGGATGCACACATCTCGCCGTCATTGCCGGGCTCGACCCGGCAATCCATCCGCTTCGAAACGGCTCTTCCGAAGCGGATGGATACGCGGGTCAAGCCCGCGTATGACGAGATATGTGAATCCAGTAGGGCTTGACCCGGCAATCCATCCCGCTTCGCAAAATCCTTTTGCCAAGAGCGATGGATAAGTCGGTCAAGCCCGCGGTTGACGCGGCGTGTGTTGCGGCGTGTTGCAATATCGCGCTCCACGGGGCGCGTTCCCCGGACGCAGCGCAGCGCGCAGCA
>NZ_CAXUNQ010000067.1:0-22644 GCF_964252615.1 uncultured Bradyrhizobium sp. | reverse complement strand
CCCCGTGGAGCGCGATATTGCAAGACGCCGCACCACACGCTGCGTCAACCGCGGGTTCGACCCGCGCATCCATTGCTCTTGGCAAAAGACTTTTGCAAAGCAGGATGGATTGCCGGGTCAAGCCCGGCAATGACGATGAGATGTGTGCATCCAGTAGGGTCAAGCCCGGCCATGACGACCTATCGTGTCCCGGGCGTGATGCGGCGCTACGCAGCGCTGGGACGCCAACACGCCGCCATGCCCGGCCTTGTGCGGCCATGACGACTGAGATCGTGTTTCGGGCGCGATGCAGCCTGTGGCGCTGCCGCTGCGTCCGGGGCTACGGCGTCCTGCGCTTCAGCACCATGTCTCCCCTGAACAGAAATTTCTGCGCGCGCTTGCCGGTATCGACTTCGGTGGTGAAGATATTGCCTTTGGAGTCCAGCGCCAGATTGTGAACCCAGTGGAAATCGCCGGCCATGCGGCCGTTGCGGCCGAAGCGGCCAATGGTTTCTCCGGTTTCCCGCGACAGCGTGCGGACCTCGTTGTTGGCCCCGTCAGCGTTGATCAGGAAGGTTTCGTTGGCGTCGGGCCAGATTTCAAGATCCCAGACCGAGCCGTTCGCCAGCGTGTTTTTCTCGACGAACATCTCCTTGACGAACGTTCCGTCTTTTCGAAACACCTGGATGCGATCGTTCATCCGGTCGCAAACATAGACCAGACCATCACTGGCGATCCTCACGCAATGCACCGGATTGCCGAATTGCTGTGACGGCGGCGCCGACGGATCGTAGGCCGGCATCTTCAGGTCGGTCGGCGGCTTGCCATAGGCGCCCCACTGCCGTTTGAACGCCCCGGTTTCGCTGTCGAACACGATCACGCGATGGTTATAATAACCGTCGGCGACATAGACCTCGTTGGCGGCGGCATCGACCGTCATGTTCGCAGGCTTGCCAAGCCGCGTGGTGTCCAGACTGTCGGTCTGGTTGCCCTGCTTGCCGATCTGCATCATGAACTTGCCGTCGCGGGTGAACTTCAAAATGAGTCCGTCGTGCTCGCCGTTACCGGCCAGCCAGACGAATCCCTTCGAATCGATATAGATGCCGTGCTCGTTCTCCGGCCAGTCGAAACCCTCGCCTTTGCCGCCCCACGCCTTGACCAGATTGCCCTCCTGATCGAACTCCATCACCGGCGGGGCTGCCACACAGCATCTGGTTCGTGGCGGGGACAGACTCGCCGCCTTTTCGTCATCGGTCAGGGTCTTTGGGCGCTGGACCACCCAGACATGGTCCTGCGCATCTACTGCTACTCCCGCGGCCTGGCCCATGATCCAGTTGTTGGGCAACGGCTTCGGCCATGCCGGATCGACCTGAAATTTCGGAGCGTCGGCGGCCTGCGCCGTCCCCAGCAACAGGACAGCCGCGCAGGCAATCAGCCATCTGGTCATCACATTCCTCCCATTTTTCGGTTGCAGCACCTGTTTTGCTGGAGACTATGAGACGCGCGAGCCCATGGCTAGGTTGTAAGTACGCATCGGATTCGAAATCTGGCCTGCACGGCAGGCTGAACAGACCGCGGAGCACGACTTGAATTTCCTCTTCGTCCTCGCGGTCGGCCTGATCGCCGGCACCATCAGCGGCATCGTCGGCACCGGCTCGTCGATCATGCTGATGCCGGTGCTGGTCTATCAATATGGGCCGAAAGAAGCCGTGCCGATCATGGCGGTCGCGGCCGTAATGGCCAACCTGTCGCGGATTCTGGCATGGTGGCGCGAGGTCGACTGGCGCGCTTGTGCGGCGTATTCGCTGACCGGCATTCCGGCCGCGGCACTCGGCGCGCGAACGCTCCTGGTGCTGCCGTCCCACGCGGTGGATATTTCGATCGGCCTGTTTCTGATCGCGATGGTGCCGGTGCGGCACTGGCTGGCGCGGCACGATTTCAAGCTGTCGCTCTGGCACCTCGCCATCGGCGGCGCGCTGATCGGCTATCTCACCGGGATCGTGGTTTCGACCGGCCCCCTGAGCGTGCCGCTGTTCCTGTTCTATGGCCTCGCCAAGGGCGCATTCCTCGCCACCGAAGCCGCCAGTTCGCTCGGGCTTTATTTAAGCAAATCGGTGACGTTCCAGCGTTTCGGCGCGCTCAGCCCGGAGACCGCGCTGAAAGGCCTGATCGCGGGCTCGTCGCTGATGTTCGGCGCCTTCATCGCCAAGCGCTTCGTACTGCGGCTGGATGCCAATGCGTTCCGCCTGGTGATGGACGCAATCATGCTTGCGGCGGGACTATCCATGCTATGCAACGCGGCGTACTCCTGACGGCGACTCGTCTTCCCATGGCCAAATCCGCCCTCTCCTTTGTCTGCCAGAATTGCGGCGCGGCCTATAACCGGTGGGCCGGCAAGTGCGAGGCGTGCGGCGAGTGGAATACACTGGTCGAGGAAGACACCAGCGGCGCCACGGCGATGCCGGTGAGCGTCCGTTCCCGCCGCAAGGGCCGGTTGTTCGCGCTGGAGACGCTGACCGGCAAAAGCTTTGAGGCCCCGCGCCTGCCTTCCGGCATGGCCGAACTTGACCGCGTCACTGGCGGCGGTTTTGTACGCGGTTCGGTACTTTTGGTCGGCGGTGATCCCGGGATCGGCAAGTCGACGCTGCTGACGCAGGCAACCTCCCTGCTCGCCCGCGCCGGCCACCGCGCGGTCTACATTTCCGGCGAAGAGGCGGTGGCGCAGGTGCGGCTGCGCGCCGAGCGGCTCGGCCTGGCCGACGCGCCGGTGCAGCTTGCCGCAGAAACCTCCGTCGAGGACATCGTCTCTACCTTGTCGGAAGGCGCGGCGCCGCGCCTGATCGTGATCGATTCGATCCAGACCATGTGGGCCGATACGGTCGAATCGGCACCGGGCACGGTGACGCAGGTCCGCGCCTCGGCGCAGGCACTGATCCGTTTTGCAAAAAAATCGGGCGCCGCGATCATTCTGGTCGGCCACGTCACCAAGGACGGCCAGATCGCAGGTCCCCGCGTGGTCGAGCACATGGTCGACGCGGTACTGTCGTTCGAAGGCGAAGGCTCGCAGCAGTTTCGGATTTTGCGCGCGGTGAAGAACCGTTTCGGTCCGACCGACGAGATCGGTGTGTTCGAAATGACCGGGCTTGGCCTGCGCGAAGTCTCCAACCCGTCCGAACTGTTCCTGTCGGAGCGTGATCTCGGCAGCCCGGGTACCGCGGTGTTCGCCGGCATCGAGGGCACCCGGCCGGTGCTGGTGGAATTGCAGGCGCTGGTGGCGCCGACCTCGCTCGGCACGCCGCGCCGCGCCGTAGTGGGCTGGGACCCGAGCCGGCTGTCGATGGTGCTGGCGGTGCTGGAGGCCCATTGCGGCGTCAAACTGTCCGGCCATGACGTCTATCTCAATGTCGCCGGCGGCCTGCGCATCCAGGAACCGGCCGCCGATCTCGCCGCCGCGGCAGCGCTGGTGTCGTCGCTGGCGAATGCGCCATTGCCGGTCGACGCGGTATATTTCGGCGAGATTTCGCTGTCCGGCGCGGTGCGGCCGGTGGCGCAGACGTCGGCCCGGCTCAAGGAAGCGGCGAAACTCGGATTCGGCCGCGCGGTGCTGCCCGAATCGGCGCGCGGCGACTCCGGCGGTGACGGCGGACTGTCCCTTACGACCGTCGCAAGCCTGACCAGCCTGGTCGCCGACATTGCCGCGCGCGGCAGCGCTCGAGGCGCAGCCCTTGAGAAAAATGCCACACCGGCTCGATTCCGTCGCGAGAACGGCTAAAGCGGCGTGACCTTGCCGGCCGCCGCCGCTATACAACCCGCGCAGCCTGGCCGGCACGATTTCGGGCCTTGCGGGACGCGCCGGTTGACCGTCAGTTAAGACGGCACCGACACGCCGATTCGCGGTTTTAAAGACTTACGAGCGGACCTGACCAGCCGATGCCGATAACGATACTCGATCTTGTCCTGCTCGGGGTGATGCTGATCTCCGGACTGCTCGCGATGGTTCGCGGTTTCATGCGGGAAATCCTGTCGATCGCGGCCTGGGGTGCCGCGGCCCTGGTCACGCTTTATGCCTTCTCAAAGCTGCTTCCGACCGCCAAAACCTATTTCAACAACGACACCGTCGCCAGCGTCGTGGTCGTCGGCGGCGTGTTCATCGGCACGCTGATCGTGGTTTCGATCGTCACCGTGCGTATCTCGGACATGATTCTGGATTCAAGGATCGGCGCGCTCGACCGTACCCTTGGGTTCCTGTTCGGACTGGCCCGCGGCCTGCTGATCGTGGTGGTCGCATTCCTGTTTTTCAGCTGGCTGGTTCCCGACAAGCAGCGGCCCGACTGGGTCAACGGCGCCAAGTCGCGCGTGGTGCTGCAGGGAACCGGCGATTGGCTGATGGCTCTCTTGCCCGATGACCCAGAGAACACCATCTTGAAGAGATTCAAGAAGAACAAGCCGGATGAGGAAACCGACACCGAGCCGGCCACCCCGGGTACCGGTGATGGATACACCAAACCTGCCCGCGATCAGCTTAAAAAACTGATCGATGGCAAGCCGACGGGACGCTGATTCCCGGCCAAAAGAGAGGTGCGATGGACGAGAACCCGAGCCCTTGCGATAACGCCGGACAACTTCATCTGGATCTTGCCGACCCACGCTTGCCGGATTGCGATCTGCAGGATCCCGACCTGAGTGGCGATACGCTGCGCGAGGAATGCGGGGTATTCGGCATCTTCGGTCATCCCGACGCCGCTGCGATCACCGCTCTCGGACTGCACGCCTTGCAGCATCGCGGCCAGGAGGCCGCAGGCATCGTCTCTTTCGACGGCTCACGATTTCATTCAGAGCGCCGGCTTGGCCTCGTCGGCGATACTTTTTCCCGCCGCGAAGTGATCGAGCGTCTCCCCGGCAATGCCGCCGTCGGGCACACCCGCTACTCCACGACCGGTGGAACCATCCTGCGCAATGTGCAGCCGCTGTTTGCCGAACTCAACGCCGGCGGTTTCGCCGTCGGCCACAATGGCAATCTCACCAATGGGCTAAGCCTGCGCCGCGAACTGGTGCGCAACGGCGCCATGATGCAATCGACCACCGACACGGAAGTCATCCTGCATCTGGTGGCGCAGTCGAAGCGCAACCGCTTCATCGACCGCTTCATCGAGGCGCTGCGCGCCATCGAAGGCGCCTGGGCGCTGGTATCGCTGACCAACAAGAAGCTGATCGGCGCCCGCGATCCGCTCGGCATCCGCCCGCTGGTGCTGGGCGAACTCGACGGCTGTCCGATCCTGGCGTCGGAAACCTGCGCGCTCGACATTATCGGCGGAAAATACGTTCGCGACGTCGAGCCTGGAGAGGTGATCGTGTTCGACGAGCGCGGCGTGCAGAGCCACAAACCGTTTCCGCCCAAACCGTCACGTCCCTGCATCTTCGAATACATCTATTTCTCGCGACCGGATTCCATCGTCGGCGGGCGATCGGTCTATGAAGTTCGCAAGGCCTTCGGCGCACAGCTCGCGCGTGAAAGCCATGTCGCGGCGGATGTCGTGGTGCCGGTGCCGGATTCCGGCGTGCCCGCCGCGGTAGGCTATAGCCAGTATTCCGCCGTGCCGTTCGAACTCGGCATCATCCGCAACCATTATGTCGGCCGCACCTTCATCCAGCCCACCCAGAGCGTGCGCGAACTCGGCGTGCGCATGAAGCATTCGGCCAATCGCGCCGCCATTGAAGGCAAGCGCATCATCCTGATCGACGATTCACTGGTGCGCGGCACCACCTCGAGAAAGATCGTGCGCATGATGCGCGACGCCGGCGCGCGCGAAGTGCACTTCCGCCTTGCCTCGCCGCCGATCATTCACCCCGATTATTACGGCATCGATCTGCCTGATCATGGCGGGCTGCTGGCTGCGACCCACAGCCTCGAGCAGATGCGCGAGATCATCGGCGCGGATTCGTTGGCGTTTTTGTCGATCGACGGCATGTACCGCGCCATGGGGGAGCCGGGCCGCGACCCCGCCAATCCGAAATTCTCGGATCATTGCTTCACCGGCGCATATCCGACGCACCTCACCGATCAGACCCAGGTCGAACCGCAGCCGCGGCAATTGTCATTGCTGGCGGAAGCGAGCTGACACCCAAGTCATCCGTTGTTGTTCGTCATGGCCGGGCTTGTCCCGGCCATCCACGTCTATAAAACCGTGCCGCAAAGACGTGGATGCCCGGGACAGGCCCGGGCATAACGGAGTATCTCATGCCCCTTCCCCTCGCCTCGCGCATCGCCCTGGTCACGGGCGCGTCGCGCGGTCTTGGCTACGCCACTGCGCGGGCGCTGGCCAAAACGGGCGCGCATGTCGTAGCCGTAGCGCGAACGCAAGCGGGCCTCGAAGAACTCGACGACGAAATTCGCGGGGATGGCGGCAGCGCCACGCTGGTGCCGCTCAATCTCACCGATTTCGACGGCATTGCGCGGCTTGGCGCTGCCTTGAATGACCGTCACGGCAAGCTCGACATCCTTGTCGGCAACGCCGGTGTCGCCGGGCCTTCGTCGCCGCTGGGCCATATCGAGCTGAAGCCGTGGAACGACGTGATGGCCATCAATGTCACCGCCAATTTCCAGTTGATCCGCTGCATGGAACCGTTGCTGAAGCAATCCGACGCCGGCCGCGCGGTATTCATCACATCGGCTGCGGCCAGCACGGCGCCCGCTTATCTGGCACCCTATGCGGCGTCGAAGACGGCGCTGGAGACGCTGGTGCGCGCCTGGGCCAACGAAACCGCGTCGACGCCGATCCGGATCAACCTTTTCAATCCAGGTCCGGTCCGCACCCGCATGCGGGCGACGGTTTTCCCCGGCGAAGACCCGGCGACATTGGATACGCCGGAGCAGGTCGCGGAACTGATCGTGCCGATGTGCGCGCCGGACTGGACCGAGACCGGCAAGCTCTATGATTACAAGACCCGCGCCCTGATGAGTTTTCGCAGCCCCGGGTAACGCCTCTTCGATTGACTCCTGCAGGGCAGCGATATTCACTCCCTGCCAAGCGGAAAAATCCGCAGGGAATATTTCGGGAGGATACCATGACCAGAACTATTTCCGCTGTGATCGCGATGGCCGCGCTGATCGGCACGGCGGCGGTTTCGCAAACCGCACGCGCGGGTGACGTTCCTACATTCGCCGTCGATGCGTCGTGGCCCAAACCGTTGCCGAACAACTGGATCATCGGCCAGGTCGGCGGCATCACCGCGGATTCGAAGGGGCACATCTGGGTCATCCACCGGCCGCGCTCGCTCACCGATGATGAAAAGGGCGCGGCATTGACGCCACCGCGCTCGAAATGCTGCGTATCGGCGCCACCGGTGCTGGAATTCGACAGCGATGGCAACCTGCTACGCTCATGGGGCGGCCCCGGCGAAGGTTATGAATGGGTCGGCCGCGAACACGGCATCGAAGTCGATGACAAGGGGAATGTCTGGCTCACCGGCAATGCCGACAACGACAACGTCGCGATGAAATTTACCGGTGACGGCAAGTTCGTGATGCAGATCGGCAAGATCGCGCCGACCAAGGGCAGCAACGACACGACGCAGCTCGGCAAGCCCGCCGAAATCACCTTCGACAAGGATGCCAATGAGCTCTACATCGCGGATGGTTACGGCAACCGCCGCGTCATCGTGTTCGACGCCACCACAGGCGAATACAAAAGGCATTGGGGCGCTTATGGCAACAAGCCGAATGACGACAAGCAGGCCGCCTATGATCCGAAAGCGCCGGTATCGCAGCAGTTCGGCAACCCCGTGCATTGCGTCAAGGTCACTAACGATGGGCTGGTCTATGTCTGCGATCGCATCAACAACCGCATCCAGGTGTTCAAGAAGGATGGCACCTTCGTCAAAGAGTTTTTCTACGAGAAAAATACGCTGGGCAATGGCGCGGTGTGGGACGTCGCGGTCTGGCCGGATCCGAAGCAAACCTATTTGCTCAGTGCCGACGGCGAGAACAATGAGATCCGCGTCTTGAAGCGCGACGACGGCAGCGTGGTCGGTACGTTCGGCGGCAACGGCCGCAACGCCGGCCAGTTTCACTGGATTCATGCGATGGCGGTCGATCAGCAAGGCAGCGTCTATACCGCCGAGGTCGATACCGGAAAGCGCGTCCAGAAATTCAAATTGACGTCGGACGCCCTAAAATAGCTCGTTCGTCATCGCCGTCATGAAGGCGCTTTGATGCGCCCACCCATGGCGGTTAACTCACGATCGCCGCTTGCGCTTGTGCGCGAACGGGTTGGCCTTCTCGCGCAGGGTGATCCGAATTGGCGTGCCCGGCAGATCGAAGAAGGCGCGCAGGCTGTTGACGAGATACCGCAGGTAGGATTCCGGAACCGCATCGGCGCGCGAGCAGAACACTACAAAACTCGGCGGCCGGGCCTTGGTTTGGGTGACATAATTCAGCTTGAGCCGCCGGCCCGATACCGCGGGCGGCGGGTTGGCGTCCACCGCCTGCTCGAACCAGCGATTAAGCGCGGCTGTCGGCACCCGCCTGTTCCACACCGCGTAGGCATCCTCGATCGCGGTCATCAGGCGGTCGATGCCTTCACCCATCAGGCCGGACACCGCGACGATCGGCATCCCCTTGACCTGCGGCAACAGGTGATCGGCTTCGGCGCGCAGCGCCTTTACCAAACCCGATTGTCGCCCCATCAAATCCCATTTGTTGACCGCAATCACCAGCGCGCGGCCTTCGCGCTCGATCAGGTCGGCAATGCGCAGATCCTGCTCCTCGAACTTGTTTTGTGCGTCCATCATCAAGACCACGACTTCGGCGAAGCGCACCGCGCGCAATGCGTCCGCGACCGAAAGCTTTTCAAGCTTCTCCTCGATTCTGGAGCGCCGCCGCAACCCCGCGGTATCGAATACGCAGAAGTCACGGCCCTGCCAGGTGATCTCGACGGAAATGGAATCGCGGGTAGTACCGGCCTCGGCCGATGTCAGCAGGCGTTCCTCGCCGAGCAGATGATTGATCAGCGTGGATTTTCCCGCATTGGGGCGACCGACGATGGCGACCCGTATGGGCCGCTTCGACAAATCCTCATCGGATGGAATGAGTTCATCGTCGTCGAATTCCTCCGGTTCCTCGACCGGCTCCGGCATCAGCACCCGCAACGCGTCGTAGAGATCGCTGAGGCCCTCGCCATGCTCGGCGGAAATCTGAATCGGCTCGCCGAGACCCAGCGCGTAGGATTCCATCGCGCCGGCTTCCCCGTGCTTGCCTTCGCTTTTATTCGCCACCAGCACTACCGGCTTGTTGGCGCGGCGTACGAAGTCGGCAAACCAACGATCGTTCGGCGTCAGACCCGCGCGCGCATCGATCACGAACATCAGCGCATCGGCGGCCGATATCGCGGCCTCGGTCTGCTCCCGCATCCGCGCAATCAGCGAACCCTTCGCGCCCTCGTCAAGACCCGCAGTGTCGAAAATGGTGAATTCGAGATCGCCGAGCCGCGCCTCGCCCTGGCGGCGATCACGCGTGACGCCGGGCTCGTCATCGACCAGCGCTAGTTTCTGGCCGACAAGCCGATTGAACAACGTCGACTTGCCGACATTGGGCCGGCCGATGATGGCGATAGTGAAGGACATGAGCGATCCCTGCGCCTTTCAGGAAGCGCATGTCAATGCGATGAAGGCGCAATCAGCGCTGGAACGTGCCGCTGGGCATTGGCGCCGGAAACGGCGAAGCCGATTGCTGCGACTGGGCCGCTGGTTGCGCCGCAGATGCATCGGGCGGCGGCGCCGTGGTCCGCCGACGAACGATCTTCTTGGGTTTCGGAGCAGGCGGCGCGGCGGCAGTGGAACCCTCTTCCTCCGGCGCCGCCTCGCCATCCGGCGCTTGAGCGGAATCCTGCGCGGGAGCCGCAGCAGGCTGGCTGCCCCTGCCCTTGGATTTCGCGGCGCTTTTCGGCTTCGGTTGTTCGACGGGTTGAACCGCGGCGACGGCCGGGGCTTCCTGCGGCTGGGCTGCGCCTTTGTACAGATCCTTCGGCACACCCTGCTCCAGACCCGGCACACCCTGCGGGAAAACCGGTTTGCGCTCGCCGGGCAGCTTCTTCTTCGTATCGAGAAAATCAAGCAGGTCGGTCGGATCCCAATTGCTCAAGCTCGAACTGCAGCCGGCTAGCGCGCCCGACAGCGCAATGACGACAACAGCGGCAATGAGACGTTGCGAGCGCATGGACAATTTCTCACTCTATTTTTTCAGCTCTTGGCGACGGGAGGCAACAAGGCCTGCAACGCTTCGGCGCGTGAACGCAGGCTCGCCGGCGTTTCGCCATCGTTGGCGATGACATCCAGCCACTTCCGGGTCGCGGCGGCATCGTTGGCGCGCCAGGCCGACAGCGCAAGTAATTCCCGCGCGGTATGGCGATAGGTCGCGCCGGGCGCCGTAGCCGGCTCCAGGCGCTGCAGCATGTTGCTGTAGGTGGCGGTATCGAGCAGAAGGCCGGCCGCACGAATTCTCGCCAGATCCTGTTCCGGCGCATTGACGCCGCGATCGGCCGATATGTCGTCGTAAAGTTTTGCAGCCGACTGCGGATCGCGCATCGCAACCTCCGCCGCAGCGCGCAGCCGCGACAGCATACGATAGCCGTAAGGCGCGGTGGCGGCGAGCCTGGTAAAGGCGACTTCGGCCTCGGCGTGCTTATTCTGCTCGGAAAGCTCTGCGGCGGCCTCGAACGCGGCACCCGCCTCGGCTGCCTTTTTGGCTTCGAAATACTGGTAGCCGCGCCAGCCGCCTACCGCGGCAATGATCAGAATCGCACCGGCGATGATAAAGAGCGAATACCGCTCCCACAGCTTCTTGAGCTGTTCGCGACGGACTTCCTCGTCGACTTCATCAAATAATTCAGACACTTAAAGCTATCCCGCCCCCTGATTGCCGCGCTGGACCGCCGCCCGGTCAATCCCGATACCGCGGCGGCGATACCCTATCGATATGGCGGCGACAAGGCAAAGTCGGCCTGCGATCACTCCAGCGCCGAGGCCTTCTCCCAACGTTTATAGGCCGATGACGGGCACGCCGATTACGACAGGATGAAATGCGAAGGCGAGAGCCAGATAGGCGACGACGCCGACGGCAACCGCGATCAGGTCGTTGGCCGGACCGCCGACAGCGGTCGGCGGCGCGCCGGTATCGCTACGGTGTTTCAGCGAGATGCGGTCGAATACCGCCCATCCCAGAAACGAGCCGAACAGAATGATCGAACCGAGATCCCCGTTGGCGAGAAGATGCGCGGCGGCCCACAATTTGACGCCGGCGAGCATCGGGTGTTTCAGAGTGGCGTAGATGCGGCCACGGATGTAGGACGCCACGACCAGGATCACCGCGGGCAGCATCAGCGCCACCGCGATATGCTTCAATGCAACAGGCGGAAACCAGACGTCAATCCATCCGGTCGCGCGATAACGTGCAAACCCCCAGATGATCAGCGCAAGTCCGGCTGCCGATACCAGCGAATAGCCGATCTTGTAACCACCCTCGCCTGCCGATGCGATGATCCGCGCGCGCACGTCGCGCTGCGTGGTCAGCGTGTGAACGCCGAGAAACAGCACCAGCCCGAGGATCATCACCAGAAGTCCCATGACGCTTTCCGTTCTGTTCGAAACAAAGACACCGTTCCGGGCGCGTGATCGACGCCACCGCAGGATACGCGGGGGAGCAAGCCCGGCTTACAGCCTACTTTTCGCCGACCTTGAACGGCGGCTCTTTGCCCGGCGGCGTGGTTTCTTCCGCCATCGCCAGCAGCATTGCCACCATGACGTAATTACCTGCCACCGCGGTCAAGTCCACAATCTGCTGGTCGTTGAACACCTTCTTGGCGCGCGCGTAGGTCTCGTCCGAGACTTTTTGCGTGGTCGTGAGCTCGGTGACGAAATTGTACACAACGGCTTCATCTTCAGCCATGTTTGAGGGTCGCTTGCTGGCCTTCAACTCGGCGATAATCTCCGGCGAGAGCCCGGCTTTCGCCGCCAATGGCGCATGCGCGTACCATTCGACCTGCGAACGCCATTGCCGCCCGATGATGAGAATTGCGAACTCATTGAGTTTGGTCGGCACCGAAGTCTGCCAGCGCAGATAATAAAACAGGTCGTACAACCTCTGGCCCAGCACCGGACTGCGGATCATCGGATTGTAGGGCCCGCCGAGGCCGACGCTCGAGACTTTCATGATCTGTTCGCCGAGCGGCTTCTGCGCCTCATTGAGCTGATCCATGGTCAGTTGCGGAAAGCGCGGTTCCTTGCCTGTTGCAGGCGGCGCGAACATCGTCGCCGCAAACCATCCGCCGGCCGCGGCCACCGCGAGCGACGACATCCAGAACGCTGCTTTCATGGGATTCCTCCGTGCGTTTTTATATGCACGGAATGCTAATCCAGCCCTGCCGCCGACGCTAGCCGAATGATGCGGAACATCTGTGCCGGATCAAATCCCGCCGATATCGGTCAGACATTGCTGCGCCAGCCGCATGCGATCAGGAATATGTCGCGGTTCGCGAACGTCCATATTGAGGGCGAACAGGGTGTGCTCGCTGCCCTTCTCGGCCCAGCCCACCACCCAGCCAAGCGACGGCTTGCCGAGTTCGGCACCAAGCAGGCCGGTCTTGGCACGGATCGTTGCATCGCCGGCCTTGGTCACGGGCAGGATATCGCGGGTCAAGTCCTGGCTGCGTTTCGAAATCGGCAGCACGCCGCGCCGCAAGCGATCGACGAAATCGATCTGCTGGATCGGATCTATGCGCAAATCTCCCGTCAACCAGAACTGATCGATGCCGCCGCCGATATTGCGATTGCCGTACTCGAACAGGTCGACGTATTTCTGCATCCGTTCCAGACCGATCCGGCGCGCGATTTCCTGATACACCGGCACTGCAGAAGCAGCGATCGCCGAGCGCAGCGTGTGGTCCTGATTCCAAGCCTCGATGCTGCGCTTGACGCCATCCCACTTGAACACATCCTTGTCGGGATCGCCGACCACGGCGGTTTCCAGCGCGATCAATGAATTCGGAATCTTGAACGTCGATGCCGGAAGGAACGCTTGTCCTGAACGGTCGTTATCGCTGGCGATGACCAAATAGTCCTCCGCCTTGTAGCCGACAAAGGTGCCGGCCGTGCCTTCGTCGGTAAACCGCTTCGCCAGGCTGTCGCGGATTTCGCTGCGTTGAGGTGCCACGTTGGCGGCCGCGGGGGGCGCAACTGCTGCAGCGGCAAGAAGACCGAGGGCGTGGCGGCGATTGATCAATGCAGCACCGATGAGAGAGACAGCCGCGACGTTTCGTCGTGTATCGTGGTAAAACGATGACGGAGTGGGGACGAATCCTAACGGGCCCGTCCCGACAGCCGCAGCACGAAAACCAGCACTTCAGCGACGGCCTTGTAGAGTTCCGCCGGAATTTCGTCACCAAGTTCGACATTGGAGAGCGCGCCTGCGAGCATCTCGTTTTGCTCGATCGGGATATCATGGGCTCTGGCAACTTCTATGATTTTCTCGCCGATGCTGCCTCTGCCTTTGGCAACGACGCGCGGCGCGCCGGCCTTGTCGTAATGCAGCGCGACGGCAAGTTGCGGCTTCGTTTCGGCACTCATAGGGCGCGATCCAGGAAATGGCCCGCCGGCGGTGGCGCCGATTGCGCCGGCGCGCCTTGCCGGATCACGATATCGCCGGACTGAAGTTCGGCGCGGTGCAAGGCCTGGCTGAGTTGCGACGCGCCGGCGCGCAGCTGTGTGGCGGTCGCCGGCCGCTCGGCCCACATGCGTATGGAAGTCGTGTCGTCGGATAGCGATATCAGAACATGAACCGGGCCGGCGGGCTCGACATCCAGCGAGAAGCGCGCCCGCCACACCCGCTTTGCTGCACCGATTGTGCTTCCGTTCCCGTCGCCCGAGATTTCGAAATGCGCGATGGCCGTTCCGGACAGTGTCGCGAATGGTATCTCGAAATTCCAGCGCGCGGCAGGATCGGTTCGCGTCCCGGCAACCTCGGCGCGCTCCGGCAGCGACGCCACCTGCAGCAAGGTCTGGCGCGCAAGGGCGGCGTCGGTTTCGTCAAGCAGATGCCGAACGGCAGATTGCTGTGGTACATCGGGTGCAAGTGACGGCGGCACAACAGGCTGCGCCGACGGCAGGGCGCCGCGAAACGGCGGCGGCGCGGCAGCGCGGGCCGTTGTCCCGTCGTCGTTATGCAACGTGCGCTGTTCACTCGGTGACGGCAATGGACCGCGAGGAATGTCCTCGTTCAATACCGGCCCTAGCGAGTTGCCAGCCTTTTGCAGGAGAGCCTGGGGGACTTCCTGCAACAGGCTCAATATGGCGGCCGTAACCGCCGGGCGCGTTACGTGATCGGTACTGGACGGCATTCCGGCTGCGGTAAAAATGCGGCTGACTCCATTCGATTCCGCAAAATCGTCCGCGACCGGCAAGCGCGCCTGCGGCAGGAAGACTTCTTCCACGTCGATTTCCGGCGCTAATGACGGTCCTAGCGCGGGCACCGCAGCAATCTGCGGCCGGGGTGCCGGGCCTGCCATGTCGGGAGAGATGTCCAAGGCAATATCAGGGCGCACCTGCCCGGCAACCAACCCCTGCGGCCGAAAAGTTGACGTCGGGAACGATTTGCCGTCCAGCGCGGCTATGCCGCCGAGCGTCAGCAGCGTTTGCCGCAGTACGGCAAGTGCCGCCTTGAGATCGGGCTCGCGGGCTGGCGCTGCAGATTTCGACCCAAGCGATGACTCCAGAAAAAGCCCGGAATTCCGAAACGCGGTTTTGACGATGCCGCCGCTAAGGTTCTGATCCAGATTTGGACGCAGCGCCAGCAACTGCGCGACTGCCTGTTGCAGTTTCGGCGGAAGCGCGTTGGAACCGGCAATTGCTGCGAGATTTGCGAACAACGGTGCGAGGCTTCCCTGACGTGCGGCTGCGGTCTGCGCCGCGGCGGACACCGCCATCGCTTCCGGGAGCGTCAATAGATGTTTTGGTGACGTCGGATTCGCCGCCGGCTTCGCTGCGGCGGCGGCAGGTGCATTGATCGCAGGGCTGATCAGGTCCGGCGATACGACATCGGAAGAACCAGTATGCTCTGCCGCCGATGCCGGTACGCCTTCCCCACGCATCGCGCCGCCTTGCCCGACCGCCGCGAGCTTGACCCCTTCCGGCGTCTGCGACACCGCAAGCTGCAAGGCTTGGCCGACCTGCAGCGGAATTTCCGACACCACCTCGATCGACACGCCGGCGATCGCAATCCGCACCAGATCGTTGGCAAGTATCTTCAGCACCTGCGCATCAATCACGGTTCCCGGCTGCAGCACGACGTCAGGAGCCGCGCCTTGGGCGGCGATCACCGGAAAGATCGGATTGACGGAAATCGGCATGCCGCAGCCTCGTTGGACCGCACGCTACCGAAGCGTCGTAAACCCTTTGTTAACTGCCCTGGGAATCCAGCGCCTTCAGAACGCCTGCAGCCGCTCTGAAATCAAGGAACCGCGCCATACGGCGCGCTGCGACTTCCTCGTCGACGCCCCATTGCGCGATATTCCAGTCTTCATCAACATGGGCGGCGGCCCAGACCTGATCCTCGTCGAGCGCGCCGTGCAGCAGCGCCAATGCCAGCAGCGCGGAGCCCGTCACCGTCGTAACCACATGGAGTGCGGCGATCGACCAGGGATCGTCGGGCAGCGCGACGCGTGCCGCGGCGATGGCCTGATCCGGTTGGCGCACATGCACGACACCCTCGGTGAGAATGAAGTGCGCGCCAAGCGTATCCGCGGCCCAGAACAGCGGCGGATCCCAATGCGCGGCCTCCCGCGCAACCAAAGCTTCCGGGTGGCCGGCGCGGTAGAACAGCATGTCCGAGTGAAGATACTTCGCAACGTCGTCGGCGACCGCACCTACCCGATCCCGGACCGCCTCGACGACGCTGTTCGCCAGCCGCGTCAGCGGCATCGTGGTCGGATCGATCATCTCTTTCTGCGCATCCCATTCCGCGGCGATGGCCTCGGCGATTCTCCGGTTCGGCGCTACCAGCACGTGCCGCGACGGCGTACGCAGCGGCTTGCCGTCGAGGGTGATTGTAAAGCCGTCGGGCACTTCAGAGACAGCGGCGCTGGCGTAAAAGCGCTTGCGTTGCGGCCCGCGCGTCGTGCGCCGCACCGCCTCCTGCGGATCAAGCGGCCAACCGCCATCGACTTCCTCAAACAACTCGCGCATCAATCTTGCTTTCCTCGAGCAGGGACAATGACCTGTTAGATAGCAACAGGATGCATCTGGATAAACCTTCGACCCGTCTAGCGATGACGAATTAATTGTTCCGCTACCCCTCAATCATTCTTCCGGCGCGTTTTCGATCGGATCGAACCGGTCTGCTTCCAGACCCAGCAGGTTCCAGGATTGCAGCATGTGCGGCGGCAGAGGTGCGGTTGCATCAATGAAACCGCCGCGCGGATGCGGGATCACGATTCGCCGCGCCAGCAGATGCAGCCGGTTCTGCAGGCCTCCAGGCAACTGCCAGTTTTCCTTGTTGAAATATTTGGGATCGCCGACGATGGCGTGATCGATATGGGCCATATGCGCGCGCAACTGGTGGGTACGCCCGGTTACCGGCTTCAACGACACCCAGGCGAGCTTCTGCGCCGAGGTTTCAACCACGGCGTAATAGGTCACGGCGTGGCTGGCGCCTTCGTCGCCATGGGCAGCGACACGCATGATCGAATCGTCTTCGTTCTCTTCCTTCGCCAGATAAGTCGAGATGCGCCCCTGCTTCGGCTTGGGTACGCCCGCGACCAGCGCCCAATAGATTTTTCGCGCCGAACGATGGCGGAAGGATCCAGTCAGCGCCGTCGCGGCGAAGCGGGTCTTGGCGACCAGAAGGCATCCCGCCGTCTCGCGGTCGAGGCGATGCACCAGGCGCGGGCGCTGGCCCTTCGCATCGCGCATGGTTTCCAGCATCTGATCGACGTGGCGCGTGATGCCGGAGCCGCCCTGCACGGCAAGGCCCGCCGGCTTGTTGAGAACCATTACGTCATCGTCCTCAAACAGGATCATGTCCTTGAGGGCGTCGTGGGTTTTTCTCGCAGCTTCCGAAAAACTTAGTCCGGCCTTCGGCGCGTCGAGTTTTAGGGGTGGAATGCGGACGCTTTGCCCCTCTTGCAGCCGATCCTTGCTGTCAGCGCGCTTGCCGTTGACCCGTAACTCGCCTTTGCGCACGATACGCTGGATGTGTGAAAACGACAGGCCGGGAAAGCGCGCCTCAAGAAAACGATCGACGCGCATGTTGGCTTCATCTGCCGTTACGGCGACGGTCTGGACCTTGGTCGGCAACGGCGGCGGCGCGATCCGCTCCCGGGCAATTGCGAGGGCGCCGCTTTTACGGCCGTCATCCTGAGGGGCATGGCGAGCCACTTGCGAGCCAGCCCGATATGGGTTTGCGCCCTTCGGGCGATCGCGAGACGCGCGGGATTTTACAAGGGGTCTTTTGACGCGACGGCTCATGATCGTTTCAGCTCCGAAGTGCACTGTTGGGGTACCGCAAAAGCCGCTAATCGTCACGGCGAAATCATTACAAATTCCGCCCAAGATCGGTCATCATGGATCGGTCATCATGGACCGGGCAGGCCCTCCGGCCAAAAAGAAAATAAGGAGGATGCGCATGGCATCGGTCAAAGCAGTTTTGTCGGCGCTGGCAACATGCATCATGACAGCGGCCCCGGCATGGGCCCAGAACGGCCCAATGCCCGCCGATATCGCCGCAGGACTGCTGGAGATCGGCCGCGTGGTCGACCCGCCAAAGACCGCCCCGCTCTACGCGCCGCTGCAGGAAAAAGAGCCATACCAAGGCGTCAGGGTCGAACGCGACGTCAAATACGGCCCTGCGGAGCGCAATCTGCTCGACATCTTCACGCCAGAGGCAGGCTCTTCGTTCCGGCCGGTCTTGATCTACGTCCACGGCGGCGGCTTCGTTGCCGGAAACAAGCATCCGCCCGGCAGCCCGTTCTACGACAATGTCATGTTGTGGGCGGTGAGAAACGGTTTTGTCGGCATCAACGTAACCTATCGGCTGGCGCCGCAAGCAACCTGGCCGGCCGGCGCGGAGGATCTGGCCGCGGCAGTTCAATGGGTATCGCAAAACATAACGGAACGCGGCGGCGATCCCGTTCGTGTTTTCCTGATGGGACATTCTGCGGGTGCCGTTCACGTCGCCAGCTATGTTTCTCATCCCGAGTTTTACAAAATCAGGGGTGGCGGGCTGGCCGGCGCCATCATGCTGTCCGGAATTTACGATCTGACCGCGACATCGGCGGGCGATCCGGAGATCGCGTATTTCGGCGCCGACCCCTCGCGTTATGCCGACCGCTCCTCGCTGCAGGGCTTGCTGAGGTCGAACACGCCGCTGATGATCGCTGCGGCCGAACTCGATCCACCAACCTTTATGCAGCAGTTCAAGCTTTTCAGGGATGCCGCCTGCAAGCGTCCCAGCGGGTGTATCACCGCGGGCCTGCTGCTTCAGCACAGCCATATGTCGGAGGTTTATTCGATCAATACCGACGATACCGAATTGACGGGCGAAATTTTTACTTTTGCGGAACAGGCGGGCAAATTAAGTCAGCGTCGGTCCCGGCGCAGCTTGGCCCAATAGTCCAGACGCTTGCGAATTTCCCGCTCGAACCCGCGATCCGACGGATCATAGAAGGTCTGGCGGCCCAGGGCTTCCGGGAAGTAATCCTGTCCGGAAAATGCTTCCTCGGTGTCGTGATCGTATTCATAGCCGCTGCCGTAACCTTCCGATTTCATCAATTTGGTCGGCGAATTGAGAATATGCTTGGGCGGCAGCAGCGAACCGCGCTCCTTGGCGGTGTGCATCGCCGCGCCGAATGCCTTGTAGGCGGCGTTGGATTTCGGCGCGGTGGCGAGATAGATCACCGCCTGCGCGATGGCGAGTTCACCTTCGGGACTGCCGAGAAAATCATAAGCGTCCTTCGCGGCGTTGCAGATCATCAGCGCCTGCGGATCGGCAAGACCGATATCCTCGACCGCCATGCGGACCACGCGACGCGCCAAGAACAGCGGATCCTCGCCGGCATCCATCATGCGCGCAAGATAATACAGCGCCGCATCGGGATCGGAGCCTCGCACCGACTTGTGCAGCGCCGAGATCAGGTTGTAGTGGCCGTCGGCGGACTTGTCGTAGATTGGGGCGCGGCGCTGCAGGATGTCCTGTAACTGCCCGGCGTCGAATGTCTCGCCCTTGCGCGCGGCGCGCCAGACTTCCTCGGCCAATGTCAGCGCGGCGCGGCCGTCGCCGTCGGCCATCCGCACCAGTACGGCACGAGCTTCGTCATCGAGCGGCAGTTTTCTACCTTCGACCTTTTCCGCATGCGCAAACAGCTTCCCGATGGCGTCCGCGTCGAGCGCTTGAAACACCAGAACCCGCGCTCGTGACAGCAGAGCGGCGTTGAGTTCGAACGACGGATTTTCCGTGGTGGCGCCGACCAGCACCACCGTGCCGTCTTCCATGACAGGCAGAAACGAATCCTGTTGCGCGCGGTTGAAGCGATGCACCTCGTCGACGAACAGCAGGGTGCCTTTGCCCATTTCGCGGCGCGCGCGCGCGGCCTCGAACACTTTCTTCAGGTCGGCCACGCCGGAAAATACCGCCGAAATCTGCTCGAAATGCAGTTCGGTTGCGTCCGCCAGCAACCGCGCCACCGTAGTCTTGCCGGTGCCCGGCGGACCCCAGAAGATCAGGGAGCCCAGCGTGCGCGTGGCCAGCATGCGTGTCAGGGCGCCGTCCGGTCCGAGAACGTGATCCTGACCCACGACATCGGCCAGCGTGCGCGGACGGAGCCGATCCGGCAGCGGATGCGGCGCGTCGTTCTCCAGGCCCGCCGCGGCGAACAGGTTTGCAGCGTCGCGTGGGCGTTTGGGGCTCATCCGCCGAGCGTGACGTTGATCTGCTGGCCGCCACGGACCACAATGATACGCCAGAGCCGCGCGGGTTCGCGGGTAGCCTTTTCCAGGTCGGCGGTCTTTTCGATCTTCTTGTTGTTTACGGCAAGAATGATATCGCCCTTCTGGAATCCGACCCCGGCAGCCGTTCCGCCGTCGGCCAGATCGGTCACGACCACGCCTTCGGTACCCGTATCCAGATGCCACCCGTCAGCAACCGCCGGCGAAATGTTCGCGACCTTGGCGCCTTGCAATGGAGAGCGTCCGGTCAAGACGATCTCATCTCGCCCGGTATCGGGCGCGACTTCAAGCGGCACGACGAGCTTGACGGGCTTGCCGTTGCGCTGGACATCGAGTTGGGCGGTGCCGCCGAGCGAGCGCGTTGCGAAGCGGTAATCAAAGGCATTGAGATCGTCGATCGATTGGCCGTCTATAGCGACGATCAAGTCTGACAGTTTTAGCCCGGCCCGCGCCGCGGGGCCACCCGGCGTGACATTGGCGACGAGCGCTCCGTTCGGCAGCTTGAGCCCGAGCGTCTCGGCAATTTCCGGCGTCACCGTTTGCAGGCGTGCGCCGAGCCACGGCCGCTTCACTGCCTTGCCGCCGCTCTTGGCGGAGGCAACAACGACGCGCACCATATTGGCGGGAATAGCAAAGCCGATGCCCTGCGAGCCGCCGGAACGCGAGAAGATCGCGGTGTTGATTCCGACCAGCCGGCCGGTCATGTCGACCAGCGCGCCGCCGGAATTGCCGGGGTTGATCGCAGCGTCGGTCTGGATGAAGAACTGATAATCAGTGATTCCGACCTGGGTGCGCGCCAGCGCCGATATGATGCCGTGCGTTACGGTCTGTCCGACGCCGAACGGGTTGCCGATTGCAAGCACGACATCGCCTACCAGCAGCTCATCGGAATTGGCGAAATCCAGGGTCGGAAATTTCTCCTTGCTGTCTTTCAGACGCAGCACCGCGAGATCGGTGCGGCTGTCCTTCAGCACGATTTCGGCCTCGAATTCCCGCTTGTCCGAGAGCGACACCTTGACCTGATCAGCGCCCTCGATGACATGGTTGTTGGTCACGACAAGACCGGATGAATCGACCATCACGCCGGAACCAAGCGAGCGCTGCATCTGCTCCGGCTGCGGACCACCTCCAAAAAAGCGGCGAAAGACCGGATCGTCGAGCAGTGGATTGCGGTTTTGCACCACTTTGGCCGCGTAGACATTGACCACGGCCGGCTGGACGCGCTGCACGATCGGTGCGTAGGACAATTTCACTTCAGCCGGTGAGTTCGGCACTCGCCGGTCTTGCGCGCTTGCCTGGGTCATCGTGGCCGTCACGACGAAGAGGGCCGCACAAATGCGAAAAAATGTCATGAATAGATCCCGGACGTTGACCGGAGCAATATAGGCTTTTCACCGCTCGAATAGAAGTGACGGAAGCTATGACCTTCTCGGCTGCGGCCCCCGACGAGGTCCGCCCATCGGATCAACCTTGCCAATCCCCTACAGACATAGCAGTAGATGTCGAACCTTCAGGATACAGGAGAGCGCCCGATGAAGGCCGTCGGTTACAAAAAATCCCTCGCCATCGGAGACGCGGAATCACTGGTTGATTTCGAGGCCGCAAAGCCGGAACCCGGGGCGCGGGACATTCGCGTAGCGGTCAGTGCGGTGTCGGTGAACCCGGTCGATACCAAGGTACGCAAGCGGGCCGCGCCGCCCGAGGGTGAAACCAGGATTCTCGGCTATGACGCCGCCGGTGTGGTCGACGCCGTCGGGTCCGACGTGACGCTGTTCAAGCCCGGCGATGAAGTTTTTTATGCCGGTTCGATCCAACGCCAGGGCACCAACTCGGAATTTCATCTGGTCGACGAGCGCATCGTCGGCGTCAAGCCGAAGACGCAGTCGTTCTCCGAGGCCGCAGCATTGCCGCTGACTTCGATCACGGCGTGGGAATTGCTGTTCGACCGTCTCGGCGCAGCGCCGGGCAAGAGCGTCGATCCTCGCACGCTGCTGATCATCGGCGGCGCCGGAGGCGTCGGATCGATCCTGATCCAACTCGCGCGCCGGCTGACGGGGCTGACCGTGGTTGCCACGGCATCGCGGCCGGAATCGCAAACCTGGTGCCTCGATCTCGGCGCGCATGCCGTGATCGACCATGCAAGACCGATGCAGGAGCAGATCGAGAAGCTGAAGTTTCCACCGGTGGCGCTGATCGCGAGCCTGACTGCTACCGATCAGCACTACAAGGCGCTGGCAGAACTCATCGCACCGCAAGGCAAATTCGGATTGATCGACGATCCGCCGGAATTCAATGTCGGCGTTTTCAAAGGGAAGGCCGTCTCGATCCACTGGGAGTCGATGTTCACCCGCAGTTCGTTCCAGACCGCAGACATGATCGCGCAGCACCACCTGTTGAATGACGTTGCCGACCTGATCGACAACGGCGTGCTGCGCACGACGCTCGATCAGACGTTTGGCGCGATCAACGCCGGGAACCTCAAGCGCGCGCACGCGCTGATCGAGTCCGCTAAATCGCGCGGCAAGATCGTGCTGGAGGGATGGTAGCGCGGGCTTGCGTCCGGGCACGAAAGTACGCCGTTCACGCACTTGTGAATGTATACCTATCCCCGCTCTTCAAACCTCGCTTATGCTGCTGGTGTCCTGCCCCACTACAGGGGCGCTCGCGAACGTCACGGAC
>NZ_CAXUNQ010000066.1:0-23059 GCF_964252615.1 uncultured Bradyrhizobium sp. | reverse complement strand
GAATCCATGCCATGCGCTACGTCCACTTAAATCGAACCGGACAGCCGTGGGCTTGACCCGGCAATCCATCCTGCTTCGCAAAAGCCTTTCGAAGAATGATGGATACGCGGGTCAAGCGCGCGTATGACGCGATATGTGAATAGCGACCGGATTGCTTCGTCGCTTGCGCTTTTCGCAATGACGGCATTCAAAGATCAGCAACTACCGTAATAGAAGCACGAATACGGCGTGGCATAGACGTCGTCATAAGGCAGCGGTCGCCAGAGCAAGGCGGGATCGACCGGGTCGACGATGACGGCCGCCGGAATGCCGTAGCTGTTGGTGTAAGGCGCATAGGGATAACGGCCATAGGCGATGGGACGCGCGTCATAGGGCACGGGCGGGCCGGCAATGACCGTGGTCCGGTAGCTGTAATGCGCCCGCGGCAGGCCAGGCAGTGCGCGCCTGATGATGACCTGTCGCGCGCCGCGCTGGCCGCTGTGGAGGCCGGCGACGCTGCGGTCGGCAGCGACCGCCTTGCCGGTATCGAGCATCGATGCGGCGAGGGCGGTCGCCAAAACGGCTGATAGCATGTTGCGGAACATGACGCGGATCCTGGTTGATCGGCTGGATCAAAGCCCGGCAATGACGGCGAGTCCACTTAAAAAAGCGCTTACTCGAAGACCACGCCGATCCGGTTTTGCTTGGTCCAGACGATCCGGCAGTTGCGGACGACGCGGTCGTTCTCGGTCATCAACTGAAAGCGGCCGGGAATGAACGCCGGGTCCGGCACTTCGATCGCTGCGCCCTCGGCGGAGACGTTTACCAGCCGGCAACGCGTGCTTGATCCGCCGCTGGAAATATAGGCGGGCTCGTCGACGTCGGCGCGCGGACCCCGTCGGCGGTCTTCCATGGCGGTCGCAAGGATGGCGGGCTGGCTGGACATGATGGGGCGAGTTTAGTCCGACACCACTAACGATTTACCAACCGGCGCGGAGCGCAGCAAGGTTAACCGTGCGTTACCGCCAACGGTGATCGCGCGCCGGCGGGCGGGCTCCGCGAAGCGTTCCAAGCGCAGGGGACCGGATCGTTTCGTTGCGTCGTTGCTCGCAGCGCCCGACACCACGATCAGGACTGCGCGTCCTGCGCTGCGTTTTCCCCGCACACGTCGACCCATTCGGCCGAGGTCAGTTCCGCCATCCGCGATGGCGCGATCCGCACCGCGCTGTGGGTCGAGCCGGCCGCCGGCACGACCTCCTCGAACGGCTTCAGCGATACGTCGCAATAAATCGGCAGCGGCGTTTTCAGACCGAACGGACAGACGCCGCCGACGTCGTGGCCGGTGATCTCCGCCACCTCAACGGCGTTGAGCATCTTCGGCTTGCCGCCGAAATGCGCCTTGACCTTCTTGTTGTCCATCCGCGCGCTGCCGCTGGCCACGATCAGCACCACGCGATCGCCCACGCGCAGCGCCAGCGTTTTTGCGATCCGTGACGGCGCGACGCCATAGGCCTCGGCGGCCAGCGCCACCGTCGCGGAACTGAGATGCGATTCGATCACCGCGACATCGGGGGCCTTGTCGGCGAAGAAGGCGCGGACGGATTCGAGGCTCATGGGTGGGTCGTTTGCATGGGCGGAAGGACGAATGCTAAATACAGGCTTATATCCCAGCGTGGAATAAATTAACGGTCCGCGGAACGCTCTGCCGGCGCTGTGGTTGTCTTCTCGGAGAAAACATGACCGCTCGCTGCCCAAGCGGCGCCGGACGCGGATAGCCAACAGCGGTCGAGTCTTCAACGAGCCGGCGATTTCGGGCAAACCCGGAATGGCCGGCTCGTTTTCATGTGACGGGATTTCTTTTCGACTGCGAGCCCCCAAACCTCCGGCGGGTTAAGGAAAATAGTCCATCAGGCATTGATCGCAACTGCCGGTGAGGGTGTCGGGCCGGGCGATACGACAACCGTTCTGTCGCATAATCGTACTGACGCCGGTGCAAAACCGGGCTTAGAATATTCAGACCGAATCTGGAGGTGACGATGAAAGAGCTCGTTCACTGCCGTGCGATGGAATCCTTGTATCGTCAGGGCGCCGCGCTTCATCCCGAAGACAGTTGGAAGCTGCTTGCTGAGGCCGAGAAATGGCGGCACCTGGCCCTCGATCAGATCGCGTCTCATTCCGGGGAATGCGACGGCGCGAGAGCCGGTGCAAGGGATCTGCGCCTGGTTGCGTAAGTGAAGTCGTAGGACGGGCCGGGCGCGCAACGCCGTAACCCGCCAAAGCAATGCAAGCGGCTCATTCGGCGCGGTGGGTTACGCGCCTTCGGCGCTAACCCTACGGCTCAGATCCCCAGCAGCTTCCGCGCATTCGCCTTCAGCACCTTGGGCCGGATCTCGTCGCGGATTTCCAGCCTGGCGAAATCCGAAAGCCAGCGGTCCGGGGTAATCACCGGCCAGTCCGAGCCGAACAGCATCTTGTCCTGCAAAATGCTGTTGATGTAGCGCACCAGGATCGGCGGAAAATATTTCGGCGACCAGCCGGAAAGGTCGATGTAGACGTTGGGCTTGTGGGTTGCCACCGACAGCGCCTCTTCCTGCCACGGGAAGGAGGGGTGCGCGAGGATGATCCGCAAATCGGGGAAGTCGGCGGCGACGTCGTCCATGTACATCGGATTGGAGTATTTCAACCGCATTCCCATGCCGCCGGGCATGCCGCTTCCCACCCCGGTCTGTCCGGTATGAAACAGCGCGATCGCGCCGCCGTCATTGATCGCCTCGTACAGCGGATAGGCCATGCGGTCGTTGGGATAGAAACCCTGCATGGTAGGATGGAATTTGAATCCCTTGACGCCGTATTCCTCGATCAGCCGCTTCGCCTCGCGCACGCCGAGCTTGCCCTTGTGCGGATCGATGCTGACAAAGGGAATCAGCACGTCGGAATTTTGCGCGGCGATTTCCAGCATCTCGGTGTTGTTGTAGCGGCGGAAGCCGGTCTCGCGTTCGGCATCGACCGGGAAGATCACCGCGGCGATTTTCTTGGCGCGATAATACGCCGCGGTTTCCTGCACCGTCGGCGGATGCTTGTTCGGCGACTTGAAATACTCCGCCATCTGCGCCTGGAAGTCGTCGTAGCCGTCGTCGCCATGCATGCCGCATGGCTCCTCGGCATGGGTGTGAATGTCGATGGCGACGAAGTCGTCGGGATCGAGCAGCGATAATTTTGGCATTTTGTCAATCCCGGCAAGCATTTAGCAGGGATGCGCGGTTGCCCCGGTTTTGCCCGTGGTTCGCCGCATGCCTGCCGCAACGGATTAACAAAAACGGCGCGGCCTGGAAAGCCGCGGTCCGGATTGACATTCGGCTGTTCGATGGCCTAGAAACCGCGCGTCCCGGGCGGCCCGGCCGCCGGCGGGATAAAGCCCATTTCGCTGTAATTTCGGCCTGTCGAGCACGGCCTTTCAGAAGCTTAGGATTGTCCCATGAAGGTCCGCAACTCGTTGAAATCGCTGCGCGGCCGCCATCGCAACAACCGTCTGGTCCGCCGCAAGGGTCGGGTCTATGTGATCAACAAGGTGCAGCGCCGATTCAAGGCCCGCCAGGGTTGATTCGCGTCCTCCCCCCGTTCGAGCCACTGAAAATCACGGCAGTTTGACGCCGCGCTGCTTTGCAGCGGGTTTGTCTGCGTCTAGACTTTCGCGATGGCAGCGAGATTTCCACGACCCGGCAGATGCGGGATTTTTCTCGGCGCGATGATGGCCGCGATGCTTGCGTTCGCGCCCGCGTCTGCGCAGGCGCAGAACCCGAAGCTCGCGCCGCAGAAGCAGCAGAAAAAGCTGCCTGAAGCTCCCGCAAAACTGCCCAATGTTGGCGCCGACCGCACCCGCGGCCTGGACTTCCTGTTCGGCGCGCTCAAGGCTGCTCCCGACGAGGCCAGCGCCAGGCATGTCGAAGCGCGGATCTGGGCGCTGTGGATGCAGACCCCGAGCGACACCGCCGCGCTGCTGATGACGCGGGTGAAAGCTGCGATGGATGCCAAGCAGATGGATGTCGCGCTGAAGCTGCTCGACGCTGTGGTCAAGCTGCGGCCCGAATATGTCGAGGCGTGGAACAAGCGCGCGACGCTGTATTATATCCAGAACGACTACACGCGCTCGCTGGAGGATATCGAACAGGTGCTTTCCCGCGAGCCACGGCATTTCGGCGCGCTGGCCGGGTTGGGCATGATCATGCAGGAACTCGGCGATGAAAGGCGCGCGCTCGATGCCTTCCGCAGGGCGCTCGCGGTCAATCCGCATCTCGATAAAGTCCCGGAGCTGGTGAAGACCCTCACCGAAAAAGTCGAAGGCCGGGACATTTGACCTTCGTCCGTCCGCATAGCTGCATTTTCGCGCCAGCCGATCCAGCGCCCTGCGTCCGGGGTCTGCACCATCAGGCGCATTCCCCATGACGAATCAGTGCAGGGCGGACTTGGCGCGCTGCAGGGCCAATCCGCTGGCCGCCGCATGAAGCTGCTGAAGCTCGGCTTCCAATTGCTCGTTCACGAGCATCAGCGCTTTCAGCGCGCCCCGCATGTCGCCGTTGCAGGCGGCAATGATCTCGTCGATCGCGGTCTCGTCGAGGTATGTTTTCATGCCTCGATCCTTCTGTGATCCCATGACGGAACTGTGACGATGCCGCGCACCGTTCCTGTGGATATTGTGGACAATTCCGGTGCCACACCGGAGCGGCGGCGGTCTGGCCGCGAAACCTCGCCGCGTCGGCCGCGTAGCTGGTCCGTGCACAAGATCGGCCGGATAACATTCATGATCATTCTCGCGGGCGTGGCGGCGCTGGCTGTTCTGGCGCTGATCACGCAGGCCGGCGTCTTGGCGCTGCAGCGCATCTATTCGCCGCAGGGCACGATCATCGAGCTATCCGGCGCACGCCTTAACGTCGTCGATCTCGGGCCGCGCGACGTCGGCACGCCGATCGTAATGATCCATGGCGCCAGCTCAAATCTCGAATCCATGCGCCCTCTGAGCGATCTCCTCGCCAAAAACCATCGCGTCATCCTGATCGACCGCCCCGGGCACGGCTGGAGTACGCGCGACGATCTGGAAAATTCGACGCCGGCCATGCAGGCGAAAATGATCGATCAGGCGCTGGAAAAACTCCGGATAGGCAGCGCGATCGTCGTGGTTCATTCGCTGGCTGGTGCGCTTGGTCCGTTACTGGCGCTGGATTACCCGCGGCGCGTCGCGGGCCTGGTGATGCTGGCGCCGGTGGCCTATCCGTGGCCCGGCGGCGTCGGATGGTACAACAAGGCCGTCACCACGCCGGTGATCGGCCCGCTGCTTGCCTATACCATCACGCTGCCGCTTGGATTGCTTCTTGCCGAGCCGGGTGCGCGCAGCGTGTTCGCGCCGCAGATCATGCCGACCGGCTTCGTCGGAGCCTCGGCGACGCCTTTGCTGCTGCGGCCGCGCGAATTCCTCGCCAATGCCTGGGATCTGGTGACGCTGAAAGCCGCGGTGGCCGAGCAGGCGCCGCGTTACGCAAACATCAGGGTGCCGGTGGTGGCGATCACGGGCGATGCCGATACCACCGTATCGCCGACCATTCATTCACGCCGGCTCGCAGCCGCGGTGCCGAACGCCAGGCTGATCGTGCTGCCCGGCGTCGGCCACATGGTGCAATATGCCGCCCCTGACGTCGTCGTTCATGAGATCGAGATGATGCTCACAGGCCTGAGCGCGGCACCGAAGGCGGCCATGCGCTGAGATGATCGCCGTCGTTCAAACTTCGGCGTCGCGGTTCGGCCCGACATAGGCGATGCGCAGCATGTTGGTGGCGCCGGGGGTGCCGAGCGGCACCCCGGCGACGACGATGACACGCTGTCCGGCCTTGGCAAAGCCGTCGCGGAACGCGATGCTGTTGGCGCGATCGATCATGTCATCCTGGTCATGGGCGTCTTCGGCGACCACGCAGTGCACCCCCCAAACCAGCGACAGTTTGCGTCCGGTTGCGAGGTTAGCCGTGATCGCAACCACGGGAGGTTTCGGCCGTTCGCGCGCGACGCGAATCGCGGTCGATCCCGAACTCGTCCAGCAGATGATCGCGGACAGTTCCAGGGTTTCGGCGATCTGGCGTGCGGCGTCGGCGATAGCGTCGCCGGCGGTGGCTTCCGGCGGAAACCGTTGCGCGGTCAGCACCCCGCGATAGATCGGATCGCGCTCCACTTCTTCACCGATGCGATTCATCGTCGACACCGCTTCGACCGGAAACTTTCCGGCCGCGGATTCTGCCGAGAGCATGATGGCGTCGGCGCCCTCATAGACCGCCGTTGCAACGTCGGAAACCTCGGCGCGCGTCGGCACCGGACTCTGGATCATCGATTCCAGCATCTGGGTCGCGACCACCACCGGCTTGCCGGCGCGCCGCGCCAGCCGCGTCATCTGCTTCTGCAGGCTCGGCACCCGCTCCAAGGGCAGTTCGACGCCGAGGTCGCCGCGCGCCACCATCAAGGCGTCGGATGCTTCGATGATTTCAGGGAGGCGGTCGATCGCCTGCGGCTTCTCGATCTTCGCCATCACCGCGGCGCGTCCGCGGATCAGCTTCTTGGCCTCGACCACATCCTCGGCGCGCTGCACGAACGACAGCGCCACCCAGTCGATCCCGGTCACCAGTGCGGCCTCGAGGTCGGCGCGGTCCTTGGGCGTCATCGCTGAAACCGGCAGGTCGGTGTCGGGCAGGCTGACGCCCTTGCGGTCCGACATCTTGCCTCCGATCACGACGCGGGTGACGGCGCGTTCCGGCGCGGTTTCCTCCGCGATCAGGCGCACCTTGCCGTCGTCGAGCAGCAGCGCGTGTCCCGGCCTCAGGGCTGCGAGAATTTCCGGATGCGGAAGCTGGACGCGGGTGCTGTCGCCGGGCGTCTTGTCGGAATCCAGCACGAAGCTCGCGCCGTTCTTGAGCTGGACGGAGCCTTCGGCGAACGAGCCGACCCGAAGCTTGGGTCCCTGAAGGTCGACCAGGATGCCGATCGGCCGGCCGTAGCTGCTCTCGACATTGCGGATCGTCGTCACCAGTTCGCGCATCTTGTCGTGCGAGGTGTGGCTCATATTGATGCGGAACACGTCGGCGCCGGCCTCGAACAGGCGGCGGATCATCGCGCTGTCGGAAGACGCCGGGCCGAGGGTGGCGAGGATCTTGATGCGTCGAAGACGTCTCATTTCCGGGTTCCGGGCGCCGGCGGCAGCCCGGACGCGCCCGGAGGCGTGCCACCCGGCGAATTGGGCAGGCCGGGAAGCCCGCCCGGTCCGCCGGGACCGACCGTTCCGGGAATCCCCGGCACGCGCTGCGTCGGCGTTTCGTTGGATTCGGTCAGTTGCACGGTCCAGGCGCGCTGTTCGCCGGTATCGACCTCGAAAAAGCCGGTGCGGTCGAAGCCGCGCGCCAGGCAGTTCTCGGTGCCCTTGATGGTGAATTCCTTGTCACGCGAACACATGAAGGCCTGTCCGGACCATTCTCCGCCGCGATCGTAATCGAGCGCATAGATATAATAGAACCGCGCCACCAGCGTGCCGCGCAGCAACGTCTCGCAGGCTCGCGAGGACACGTTCCACCACCCTTCCGTGGTCCAGCCCTCGGCATCCTTGTAGCCGAGAGCGATGCCGACCCGGCTCGAGGTATTGTTGCAGAGACGGAAATCCGCCGCCGCCGGACCGCTGCACAGGCACATCGCCGCGAACGCCAGCATCGGTGTCAGGCCCGCGGCGAGTGCCTGTGGGCAAAGCAGCCAGCGGTGAGGGGTGGGTTGTGGGGTCATTCAGGGAAACTATATCGATTCTTTGATGATTTCGCGTCGGCCACGGGGTGCTGTCAACGGTTGCGGCGGCTTTTCAGGCTAGGCAGGCCGAAATTCACCCGCTGCGCTGTCTGGGCTGCGATATGGCAAAATCTGTGACAAGTCCCATGTATTATCAATAGCTGGAGCAAACAGCGAGATCATGGCCATGACCACGGACGACAAAACCAGGACGGAACTGGAAGCGGCCGTATTCCGCCGCCTGGTGGAACATCTGCGCTCCCGCACCGATGTCCAGAATATCGACTTGATGAACCTCGCCGGCTTCTGCCGCAATTGCCTGTCGAACTGGCTCAAGGAAGAGGCCGACGCCAACGGCGTTGCCATGACCAAGGACGCGAGCCGCGAGGCTGTCTATGGCATGCCCTACGAGACCTGGAAAGCCGCTCATCAGGGCGCCGCCACTCCCGAACAGCTTGCGGCGATGAAAAAGAGTTCTGGCGGGCATTGACGCTTCACGCTTCGGCGGTCGAGGCCACCATTTTTCTCCGTCGTGGCCGGTACAAGGCCGGGCATGACGGGCGTCTTCCCTGTGTGTCGCTGTGGATGATCGCGATGTTGGCTTGACGCAAGCCGCGCTACTTCCGACTGTCATCGGACGCGGTGCGCGGCAAGGCGCGTCCGTGTTTCCCACCGTCAGTTCAGGAGTACAGGATGGCTACCGCTGCCGCCGTCAAGGAAGAGCCCGCGACCAAATTCGCAAAAGACCAGCTCAAGGCCATCATCGAACGCATCGAACGGCTGGAGGAAGAGAAGAAAACCATTTCGGACGACATCCGCGACGTCTACGCGGAGGCCAAGGGCAATGGCTTCGACGTCAAGGCGTTGCGCACCATCGTGCGGCTGCGCAAGCAGGACGAGAGCGAGCGGCAGGAACACGAAACCATCCTGGAAACCTACATGCAGGCGCTGGGGATGCTGTGAGGCGGACGTATTGTTCGCGCAGCCCATAACGCCGTCATGCCCGGCACAAGGCCGGGCAGCGGTTCTACGTCATGGCCGGGCTTGTCCCGGCCATCCACGTCTTTGCTCCACATCAGAAAGAAAGACGCGGATGCCCGGCACAAGGCCGGGCCTGACGACTACACGGGAGGCATGCAGGAACTGCGGCGAGGCTCAGCGCAGCGAAGCGGTGCGCGTCACGAACGACTGGGTTGCCAGCGTTGCGATGGCCGGTCCGGTGAATTGATCGCTCATCAGGCCCAGCAGGGGGTCGTCGGAGAAGCTCATCGTCACCGCGACCAGCGGCTTGACGAAATACGAGCGCATCAGCGTCAGATCGGGATCACCCATCGCCGACACCGACATCGACGTGCTGGCGCTGGGCGAAAGAATCATCGCGCGCATCCAGACATCGTTGCTCTTCGTGGCGGACGCCAGCCGGGTCGCGTTCGCGACCAAGCGCTGCGAGCCCTTGGCGACAACGGTGGTGATGTTGTTCACAGCCATCGGATTGCGTGCGGGCGAGGCCGGGCGGACGATCCGCGGCATCGGCGCGGTTGCCGCAACGATGTTGGGACGTTCAGCCGGAGAAGGCGCCGCCGCCGGCGCGTAAGCAAGCGCCTGGAATGCCGCGGAAATGCTGGCGGTGGATTGCGGGTCGGCGGCGGTTACCGCCTGGCGGGCGCTGAGGGCCGCGACTTGGGCCGGCGTTGCCTGCTTCGGCGTAGCCGGGCTGTCGCCCCAGAAGCCGCGCGCATTGATGATATCAGCCGGCGTCTGCGGTTTTGGTTCGGTCTTGTTGATCGAAGGAGCCGCCTGCTTTGCGGGCTTGCCGAGCGGGATGAGTTGCGCGTCAGCCGAGGCCAACTGGAAGGTCGCGGCCGCCGTCGGTTTGGCGCGCGGCACCGGAACGGGATCGGCAGATTTCGCGGGAACGGCTGCGGCCATTACGCTGGCCGAGGAGGGCTTGCCGGGTGCGATGGCCGGGCCCTCGTCATCCTCGTCGCTCGACGATTTACCTTTGAACAACGAGGCCAGCAGGCTCGGCTTGCTCCTGGAATAGGAAGCATCATCGCCGTCGCCGCGTTTTTCGATGTCAGCCTTGGCCAGTTCGTAACCGGGCAGCGGATTGCCGTCGGACGGAACATGCACGGTGCGGCCGTTCGGGAACACGCGCGCCAGTTGGTCGTGGCTCATCCGCGGCCAGTGGCGGATGCTGCCGGTGTCGAGATGGACGAAGGGCGAGCCTGATGTGGGGTAGAAGCCGACGCCACCGCGCTGCAGGCGAAGCCCGGCGAAACGGATTTGCTCGAGCGGAATGCCCGGAATGAAGAAATCCATGGCGTGGCCGAGCATATGCTGGCTGAAACGCGCGACGCCCGACGAGCGGCGGCGGAGCATGGCGTTGGTGGCGGGAGAGCGGTAGGCGGAAATGATCTGGATCGGCTGCTTGCCGTCGACGTCGCGGTAGACTTCCCAGAGGATGTCGAACAGGTGCCGATCCATCGTGGTCTGGTCCTGGCTGCGCCAGTCGCGAAGGAAGTGATTGATCTGCTTCAGCGCGTCGTCGTCGTAGCGTCCGTTGCGCTTGAAGGTAACGGTAAGGTCTTCGTCGGAATGGGTGTGATGGAATGAAAGGGTGCGGGTTTCACCCAGCGCCGTGGCGTCGTGCACCGATCCGGCGCCTGCCAAAAGCAGCAGTGACGCCAGCCCGGCATGACATCCGGCGCGTGAGAGCGGCAGCGATTTCAAACCGCGCGCGAAACCAACCAGCACTATGAGCCCACCCAGAGGACGACCAGTCGAGGGACTCTCTTGCGACCCCGAAGAAGCAAGAGAGGATGAACGCAGTCTTAAGGCAGGAGGGTTAATTGATATTTACGGACCCCATCCCTCCAGCCTTAAGGCGTAACCTTAACCCGGAGTATGGCGAAAAAGTGCCCGCTGCCGAATTCCGGATGGACAATGGTTAACGCGGATCATCCTAGGGCACGTTAAAAAGGGCTTCACCGCGGTGAAGCCCTTGAAAATATTTAATTATTAGCTCGACCACCGAGCGGGGCGACCATTGCCTAGCGGGGGATAACCCGTCGAGGACGCTGCCCGCGCGCGGGGGGCGGAGGGGTCTGCGGCCCGCCGAACAGCCGCTCGAAGAACGACGGCCCGGAATTGTAGTCTCCGGCATAGGCAACGTTCGAAGGCAGCGATGCACGGCTCGGACGGCCATAGCTCGGCTGCGAATGCGCCACCACGCTTTCGAGATCCTTGCCCTTGGCATTGCGAAGGATCGACAGCATCGCCGCGTCGCGGCCGTAGACGTCCTTGCGCAGTTGCAGCTTGCCGCCGTCATCCACGAACGCGGTCTGATAGGTGATGTTGACCGGGATCGGCGTCGGAAATTTGATGTCGATCTCGCTGCGGCCGTACATGCCGCGGATCCGCTCCGGCGTGTAACGCTCGTTCGGCAGGGTAATGTTGAGCAGGGTCGCGGCGTATTGATCCGGATTTTGCACCCGCATGCAGCCGTGGCTGAACGCGCGCTCTTCCTTGGCGAACAGATGCTTGTCCGGCGTGTCGTGCTGATAGACCAGGAACTTGTTCGGGAAGTTGAAACGCACGCGGCCAAGCGCGTTGGCTTCGCCGGGCGGCTGCGAAATGTGGATGCTGCCATCACGCGCGCGCTCGAGCTTCAATCCCATGCGCGACAGCACCGTGGGGTCCTGCTGCAGCGCCGGCAGGTATTCGTTGTAGATGATCGACGGCGGCACGTTCCAGGTCGGATTGACGGTGATGAACTTCATCGTCTCCGTCAGCAGCGGCGTCGCATGGGTGCCCGGCTTGCCCGTGACCACCCTGGTGGTCCAGACCTGTCCGCCGTTCTGCATCACCTTCAGCGTATAGTCGGGAATGTTGAGGATGACATAGGCGTTGCCGATCGCCGGCGCGCCGAGCTGGCGCGGCAGCCAGCGCCAGCGCTCCATGTTGACGATCACCGTGTCGATGGCGCGGTCGCGCTTCGGGCTGTTGATCGCCTTGACGGTGCGATCATCGAGCACGCCGGTAGCCTTGAGATCGGCGCCGTCCTGGAACTTGCGCACCGCTTCGGCAACCTTGGCGTCGTAACGGGTATCGTCGGCATTCTCGGTGATGCCGAGCTTGGCGCGCAATTGTGGTACGCGCGGATCGTCCATCAGGACTTCCGGCTGTTTTTTGCGCGCGGGAACATATTTCAACGGCGGGCCGTCGGCGATCTGAATCACCGGGCCGTCGCCCTGGCCGCGCAATTCGGCGAGCTTCGCCCGCAATTCCCGATAGAGCTTTTGCGGCGGGTTGTAACCCTCCAGCGCCGCGCTGGCGTCCTTCGCGGTCGTGACATTGACCAGCACTTCAGCGGGGTCGGTCGGATGCTCCGGATAGAGGATGTCGGCGCTGACCTGCGACCAGTGCATGCGGCCGCTCTGGGCGTGGCGGGCATAGTCCAGCACGCTGGCGGTCAGCTTGAGTTCGGCGTCCGCGAGCGCATCGGGCGAGGTCGCGGCGGCGAAATCCGGCACCGGGTAATCGGCGGCGTTGAGGCCATCGGCCGCGGCGTCCTTGAGGCGCGCAACGACGCCCTTGGCGGCGGCGCCGAGCGCACCGCCTTGGGTCCAGACCGGCGCATAGTCGCGCGCGGTGTAGAATTTCTCGACGGCGGCGCGTTCGCCCTTGCGGTCAAAATACTTTGACGACTTCACCCCCAGCATGTCGCGCAGCCGGTCGGCGACGGGTTGATCCGCCGGCGCGACATTGCTTGCGGCCTTGACCGCTTCCTTTGCAGGTTCGCCCGCGGGCGTCGCTGTCGCGGCGGCTGGCGCAACGGCAGTATCTTCTTTTCTGGTGTCGCCGACCGGAGCCGTGGCGGTCTCGGCCGGTTTGGTTTCGACGGCCTTTTCGGTGATCCGGGAGGCGTCGGGCACGGAGGCGGTGGTGTCCGGCTTGAAATCGGCGGCCGTCGGCGGCGGTACATTTGCCGGCTCGGGGCGCGGGATCGCTGCGTCGATCGCGAGGTCTGCCGTGCTGCGGACCGGATCGGCCTGCGCAAATGCGGCGGTCGTGGACACCGTGAGGAATGTTGCCGCGACGGCCATCAGCACGCGATCAAATCCAGCACGGCCATTGCAATAGTCACGCATCGTCACACCCCTTGGGTGAAACTGCCCCGGCATGGAACAGCTCTTGGTATTGTCCGTCACAGCTTTCGCTAAATGCGCCGGCTTGATCGGGTCTAGAAACGAATTCAGTCAACGAAGGCGTCTGAATGCGCTCCAAATCAGGATAGCGATGATACGCCTGCACGCGCCGATTCATACGCAGACGATACACGCGCTCAATTCATGCGGCCAGTGCCACGCGGTGCACCTCACGACAAACTGACTTCAAACCGCATCCTTTGCAACGGATGCGCGCTTTTGCCACGCGCTTTTCCTTTTGTCTGTCACCGGCCGGCAACGGTTCAACGCTGCCATCCGCATCGCGGGCCGGGTTCCGAACGATGCATGGGTGCTGGCACCGAAGCGGAACATCTTGGCGCGCTGAAAGCGTCCTCAATTGCGGCGCGTTCAATCCGATCCCGAAACCGGATCGTCGGCGGCTTCATCGAGCTTACGGTAGAGAGTAGAGCGCCCGATTTTCAATCGCCGCGCGACTTCGGACATCTGACCGCGATAATGCGAGATCGCGAACCGGATGATCTCTGTTTCCATGTCTTCAAGCGGGCGCATGTCGCCGCTGCTCGTCAGCATCGACAGGCTTCCGGCTGCCGGCAGGGGAGCAATGGGTATTTCATTACCTGCTACCACCGCAGGCGCCGTGGAATGAAAGGCCGGATCGATGACGAGTGGTTCGGCCGGAGGATGGCGTGCGTCGGGAGACATCGCCGCATTGACCTGCGGGAAATCGGCAAGACCAAGCTGATCGCCCTCGCTCATCACCACGGCGCGATAGACCGCGTTTTCGAGTTGCCGGATATTGCCGGGCCACTCGAGTTGAGCCAGCCGCGCCATCGCCTCGCCGCTGATGCCGGTGACGGAGCGGTTTTCTTCGGCGCAAAACCTTGCCAGAAAATGCCGCAGCAGATGCGGGATATCCTCGCGGCGCATCCGCAAGGGAGGAATCGTCAGCGGCAACACATGAAGGCGGTAGAACAGATCCTCACGGAACTGGCCGGCCTTGACGCGGTCGAGCAGCTTGCGATTGGTGGCGGAGACGATCCGGACATCGACCTTGACCGGCTTGCGTCCGCCAACTGCTTCCACGGCACCCTCCTGCAGCGCGCGAAGCAGCTTCACCTGCGCGCTCAGCGGCAGTTCGCTGACCTCGTCGAGAAACAGCGTGCCGCCGGAGGCTTCGACGAATTTGCCGGTATGACGTTCGGTGGCGCCGGTGAACGCCCCCTTTTCGTGTCCGAACAGGATCGACTCCACGAGATTGTCGGGGATCGCGCCGCAATTGACCGCGACAAAAGGTTTCGAGGCGCGTTCGCCGGTGCCGTGGATCGCGCGCGCGAACAGTTCCTTGCCGACGCCGGATTCGCCCTCGATCAAAACCGGGATGGCGGAGCCCGCCGCCTTCTGCGCGGTGCGCAGCACGCTGGCCATCGCCTCGCTGCGGGTGATGATGTCGGCGAAGGTCAGTTTGCCCTCGCGGCTGTGTTTGATCCGCTGCAATTCGCCCTTCAGCGCGCTGGCATTGAGGGCGTTGCGCAGCGATACTTGCAGCCGCTCGATGCCGACAGGTTTCACCACGAAGTCATGCGCACCGGCACGCATCGCCGACACCACATTGTCGATGCCGCCATGGGCGGTCTGCACGATCACCGGAATATTCAATCCGGCTTCGCGAATTTTCGCGAGCACGCCCATGCCGTCAAGGCCGGGCATCACCAGATCGAGCATGATGGCGTCGATCGCCTTGGGTTCCGGCGCGGCCAGCATGGCGACGGCGGCGTCGCCGCTCTCGACGACCAGGGTCTGGTAACCGCATCGCTGCACCATGTTTTCCACCAGACGACGTTGCACCGCGTCATCGTCGGCGATCAAAATGGTGGCAGCCATGGCGTTCCCCGCTACTTACAACTATCTGTCTCGAATCGGGGCACTCTCGCCGATGGCGATTAACGCGCTCTTAAGGGGTGCGGCTCCTCTTTCTAGTTGAAACGCATAACGGGTTGGAATACATGGCCGCGCGCTCCTCTGCTCTCCGCAAGTCTTCCGCCCAACGCAAATCGACCAGGAAAGCATCCACCGCAAAAGTTAGGGGTGGATCGAAGCCGGGGAAACTGCCGGAGTGGAATCTGGCCGATCTCTATTCCGGGATCGACGCGCCGGAAGTCGTCCGCGACCTCGATCGGATGGACGCGGAATGCATTGCATTCGAACAGGATTACAAGGGCAGGCTGGCGGCGGAGACGGCGAAGGATGGCGGTGGGCCCTGGCTCGCCGGTGCCGTAAAACGCTATGAAGCGATCGACGATCTCGCCGGACGGCTCGGATCCTATGCCAGCCTGGCCCATGCCGGCGACAGCGTCGATGCTTCGATCTCCAAATTCTATGGCGATGTTTCCGAACGCCTGACCGCGGCATCGGTGCATCTGCTGTTCTTCGCGCTCGAACTCAACCGGGTTGACGACGCGGTGATCGAACGCGCGATGCAGGCGTCCGAACTCGGACATTATCGCCCCTGGATCGAAGATCTCCGCAAGGACAAGCCGTATCAGCTTGAGGATCGCGTCGAGCAGCTGTTCCACGAAAAATCCCAGAGCGGCTATGCCGCCTGGAACCGGCTGTTCGATCAGACCATTTCAGCGCTCCGCTTCAAGGTGGCTGGACGCGAACTCGCGATCGAGCCGACGCTGAACCTGCTGCAGGACCGCGCGCCGGAAAACCGCAAGGCGGCAGCACAGGCGCTGGCAAAAACCTTCAAGGCCAACGAGCGGACCTTCGCTCTGGTCACCAACACGCTCGCCAAGGACAAGGAAATATCCGACCGCTGGCGCGGTTTTGAGGACGTCGCGGATTCCCGTCACTTGGCCAACCGCGTCGAACGCGAGGTGGTCGACGCGCTGGTGGGGTCGGTGCGCGCAGCCTATCCGCGGCTGTCGCATCGCTACTATCGGCTCAAGGCGAGCTGGTTCAACAAGAAGAGGCTCGCGCACTGGGACCGCAATGCGCCGCTGCCGTTTGCCGCCACCGGCAGCATCGCCTGGGACGATGCAAAAAACATGGTGCTGACCGCCTATGGCGCGTTCTCGCCGGAGATGGCCGGCATCGCCGAACGGTTTTTTACCGATCGCTGGATCGATGCGCCGGTGCGGCCGGGCAAGGCGCCGGGCGCGTTCTCGCATCCGACCACGCCGTCGGCGCATCCCTATGTGCTGATGAATTACCAGGGCAAGCCGCGCGACGTGATGACGCTGGCGCATGAACTCGGTCACGGCGTGCATCAGGTCCTGGCGGCCGGAAACGGCGCGCTGATGGCGCCGACGCCGCTGACGCTTGCGGAGACCGCAAGCGTGTTCGGCGAGATGCTGACCTTCAAGCGGTTATTGGCCGAAACCAAAAACGCCAGGCGGCGCCAGGCGCTGCTCGCCGGCAAGGTCGAGGACATGATCAACACCGTGGTGCGGCAGATCGCGTTCTATTCGTTCGAGCGCGCCGTCCACACCGAACGGCGCAACGGCGAACTGACCGCCCAGCGCATCGGCGAAATCTGGCTCAGCGTGCAAAGCGAGAGCCTCGGTCCGGCGATCGAATTGCGACCCGGCTACGAGAATTTCTGGATGTACATTCCGCACTTCATCCATTCGCCGTTCTACGTTTATGCGTATGCGTTCGGCGACTGCCTGGTCAACTCGCTCTATGCGGTCTACGAAAATGCCCAGCACGGTTTCGCCGGACGCTATCTGGCAATGCTGTCGGCCGGCGGCACCAAACATTACTCCGAATTGCTGATGCCGTTCGGCCTCGACGCCAGGGATCCGAAATTCTGGGACGGCGGTTTGTCGGTCATCGCCGGCATGATTGATGAGCTCGAAGAGATGTCCTGATCAGGCATAATGCGGGTCGAACTGTTGCGCTCAACTGCCGGTTACCACTAGCATGCGATGCCGAGCAGGGGGGCAAGCATGGCCGATCGAGCGAAACGGCAGGCAGGCGCGGAGCCGGACCACCGCGCCGCCGGCGACGGTAAATCCTGGGAAGAAAAACACTTCACTATCGTCCAGCGCGAAATCGAGGCCATCAACAGCCGCCGCAGCGAGCGCCCGATACCGCCAGCCGCTCTCAAGCCCGGCCGGATGATCGACGTTGCAGGCCTGGCGCTGTCCGGCGGTGGAATCCGTTCCTCGGCCGTTGGCCTGGGCGTACTGCAGGCGCTCAATCATCACGATGTGATCGAGCGCATCGACTATCTATCGACGGTATCGGGCGGCGGTTACATCGGCAGCTCCCTCTCCGCGACCATGACTCAGACGGGGAGATTCGTATTCGGAAACCGTCCGACCGCTGGATCGGCTGCTTCCGCCGCCGAAATCAGCGATACGCCCGCGGTGGGCCATCTCCGAAACTACTCCAACTACCTGATTCCGGCCGGCGCGCGCGATCTGCTGACCGGGCTTGCCATTGTCGTGCGTGGTCTCGTCGCCAATCTCAGTCTGACATTGCCGGTGGTATTGCTGCTCGTCGCCGTCACGATCATGTCGAACCCGGCGCGGTCGTGCCTTTATGTGGCGAATCTGTTCGGCATCGACGTCGGTGAGCGAAATCCTTTCTGGTTCCTGTCGGGCTGGCTGCCTTTCCTGCCGGCCCGATTGATCGAAAAATTCGCATTCACGCTGACCGGAATGCTGGCCGCCCTGTTGGCGTTCATTTGCTTCGAGAGTTGCTATGGCGTTTTCGTGCGTCACCGCAGCAAGGGATATCACATCTTCGCGGCGTATCTGGCTGGTCTCGCCGTCACGATCGGCGCGATCTGCGATCTCGCGCGCCTCGTGCAGGTGAGGCACTTCGGGCTGACGCTGTCGTCCGTCTTGATGGGACTGGGATTGTTTCTGGCCTGGGCGCTGTGGCGGTCGCGCCGTCGGCCGGACAAATTGCAGGAATTCCGCGGTCAACTGCCGACCATGGGCGCCACCTATCTGGTGCTGGTTGCGGTGATCGCCTTCTTCGAATTCCAGCCCTTCATGATTGCCGAGATGTTCGACGTCGCCGAAGGCGTCATGGATCAGGAGGCGGGCATCGTCGCCGGCGTGGTGAGCGGATGGATCAAATGGCTTACCGCAGTTACGGCTCCCGTGGCCGCTGCGGTGGCGCTGTTCGGGCAGCAATTTGCGGATTTGATAAAGGGCGCCGGCGCCTCGGAACTGACCCCGCGCATTCTGGCCTACGCCGCCAAGGCTGCGGTGTGGGTTGCAGGGCTGGCGCTGCCTCTGTTGATATGGACCGCGTATCTTTATCTGAGCTATTGGGGCGTCGCCAACGACAAGGTTGCCGCCATTGCCGCTGCGAACCGCCAATGCGTGCCGGCGCAATCGGACGGGCCGGCGTCGCCGGCGGTGCCTGCCGGGGTATCGGGCAAGATCCAGTTCAATTCTGAAGCAAAGACGCTCTCGGCGGAGATTGCGGGCAAGGAAGCCGCGAACACTGCGGGAAAGAAACCCGCCAGCGTGGCATCGCACATTCCGAGTTGGCTGCCGTCCGCATCGGTGCGCATTCCCGGCGACCCGGATTTCGGCAGGCCGAATACGGTTCCGTTCGCCAAGGTGAGTTTCCGCAACGAAGCGTTCGGCAATAATGTGAATGTGCCGATGGCCATTCTTTATTTTGCGGCGGCGCTTATCCTGTTTGCAATCTCCTGGATTCTCACGCCGAACGCCAATTCACTGCACCGTCTCTATCGCGACCGCCTCAGCAAGGCTTTTCTGTTCAACCCCGACCCGCCCGAACGCGGCACAGGCATTGCCGGCGAGCCCCCGCGCAACGAGGCGAGCCTGGATCAGGGCCGCGATTTCCCCGATCTGGATGATCTGAAGCTGAGCGCGCTTTGCGCAACAGATCCGGCATCCGGAAAACCGGAATTGAAGGCGCCTTATCAGCTCATCAATGCCGCGCTGAATATCCAGGGATCCGACTTCGCCAACCGGCGCGGCAGAAACGCGGATTTCTTTCTGTTTTCGGCGCTGCATGTCGGCAGCGAGGCCACGCGCTATGCCATGACCAAGGAGTTCGAGGCAGTCGCCCCCGGCCTTGACGTCGCAACCGCGATGGCGATCTCGGGCGCGGCGGCTTCCTCCAATATGGGTTCGAATTCCGTCAAGTCGCTGACGCCGACGCTGGCGTTGCTCAATGTGCGGTTGGGATACTGGCTCAAAAACCCGCGTTATGTGAAAGCCGACGGCAAGCCGCCGCACCGCTCGACGCCGCTATATCTCTGGTCGGAGATTACCGGCCGGCTCTATGAGAATGCCGAGGCCGTCTATCTCACCGATGGCGGCCATATCGAAAATCTCGGTGTCTACGAACTGCTGCGGCGCCGGTGCAAGCTCATCATCGCGGTCGACGCGGAAGCCGATGCGCCGATGAATTTTTCATCGCTGATGACGCTGCAGCGATATGCGCGGATCGACCTCGGCATTCTCATCGACCTGCCGTGGGGCCCGATCCGGGCGCGTACGCTGGAATTGATGAATGGCAATGCCGGCAAACCCGCGGCATCGGCGCCGTGTAAGGACCGCGCCCATGTGGCGATCGGCGTCATCGACTATGGCGAATGCCAGAAGGGATATCTGGTATATATCAAGTCGTCGCTGACCGGCGACGAGAACGATTACATCCGCGACTATGCGCGGCGGAACAGCAGTTTCCCCCACGAAACGACCAGCGATCAGTTCTTTAGCGAAGAACAGTTCGAGGTTTATCGCGCGCTCGGCTTTCATATGGCGCACGGCTTCCTGAGCGGCGAGCATGAGATAACCGCGGCCGTCGACCGCCAGCCTGGCGTGACAACGACGTTCAACGACATGGCTGTGCAATCGATCAAGGATGTCCGGGAGGCCTTGTTTGGCGCCTTGCCCCCGGCGGCGCCCGCCAACTAGCTTGCCTGCCGGGAGGGCCGCCGTAGAACATTGGTTGCCCTTGCTTTTCTATTGCGGTAATTCCAAGCTCAATCGTCGAATATTGGCTGGAGAGACTGATGGCTGAGCATAACAAAGTGGCTTACACGGCCGCTGACGGCAATGATTATCCCGCGCATGAGCAGACCTACGAAGGCTTCATCAAGCTGGTGAAGTACGGCACCGGCAGCGTGATCGTGATCGTTGCGCTGATGGCGCTTTTCCTGACCTGATCTTTATCACCGATCGCGCCCTTGATCGGCGCGCTCGCTCACGCGCTGCGCCCACCGCCGTCGGAGGCCCCATGAAGATTGCCGTTGCCAAGGAAATCGACCCCTCCGAGCCGCGGGTGGCGGCGTCGCCCGACACGGTGAAGAAATTCAAGGCGCTGGGCGTCGATATCGCCGTCGAGCCCGGGGCGGGCATCAAATCGGGATTGCCGGATTCGGAATTCGCGGCGGCAGGCGCGTCGGTCAGCGCCGATGCGCTGACGGACGCCGACATCGTCATCAAGGTGAAACGTCCGGAGCCGTCGGAACTCGCTCGATACAGGCGCGGCGCGCTGGTGGTCGCGATCATGGATCCCTACGGCAATGATGCCGCCCTTAAGGCGATGGCCGACGCCGGCGTGTCGGCGTTCGCGATGGAGTTGATGCCGCGCATCACCCGCGCGCAAGTGATGGACGTGCTGTCGAGCCAGGCCAATCTGGCCGGCTACCGAGCCGTGATCGAGGCGGCCGAAGCCTTCGGCCGCGCGTTCCCGATGATGATGACCGCGGCGGGCACCATTCCGGCGGCGAAGGTGTTCGTGATGGGGGTCGGCGTCGCCGGCCTGCAGGCGATCGCGACGGCGCGGCGTCTGGGCGCCGTCGTCACCGCGACCGACGTGCGTCCTGCGGTGAAAGAACAGGTCGAAAGCCTGGGGGCGAAATTCCTCGCGGTCGAGGACGAGGAATTCAGGCAGGCGGAAACCGCGGGCGGCTACGCCAAGGAAATGTCGAAAGAGTATCAGGCCAAGCAGGCCGCGCTCACCGCCGAACACATCAAGAAGCAGGACATCATCATCACCACGGCGCTGATTCCCGGCCGTCCCGCGCCGAGGCTTGTCAGCGCCGAGATGGTCAAGTCGATGAAGCCGGGCTCGGTGCTGGTCGACCTCGCCGTCGAGCGCGGCGGCAATGTCGAGGGCGCCAGGGCCGGCGAAGTTGCCGACGTCGGCGGCATCAAGATCGTCGGCTACACCAATGTCGCCGGCCGCGTCGCGGCGTCGGCGTCGGGGCTTTATGCGCGCAATCTTTTTTCCTTCATCGAAACCTTGATCGACAAAACGACAAAAGCGCTCGCGGTGAACTGGGACGACGAACTGGTCAAGGCCACCGCGCTGACCAAGGACGGCGCCGTCATCCATCCGAATTTTCAGCCGAAGGCATAAGGAGCCCCGCCATGGATCATATCGCGCAGGCCGTCGACCCCTTCGTGTTCCGGCTGTCGATTTTCGTGCTCGCGGTGTTCGTCGGCTATTTCGTGGTTTGGTCGGTGACGCCGGCGCTGCATACGCCGCTGATGTCGGTCACCAACGCGATCTCGTCGGTGATCGTGGTCGGCGCGCTGCTCGCGGTCGGCGTCGCTTTGACCGGCGGCGGCACCGGCTGGGCGCGCGGTTTTGGCTTCGTCGCGCTGATTTTTGCCTGCGTCAATATTTTCGGCGGCTTCCTGGTCACGCAGCGCATGCTCGCGATGTACAAGAAGAAGCAGAAGTGAGCGGGGGTGGTATGAGCAAGCTCTTCCGAACGTTCGCCGTCATGGCCGGGCTTGTCCCGGCCATCCACGTCTTTTTCAACGATAGGCCGCAAGACGTGGATGCCCGGGCCAAGCCCGGGCATGACGATGTCGCCGAAGGAGTGCGCGGGTCATGAACGCCAATCTTGCCGCAGTGCTGTATCTGGTCGCCGGCATCCTGTTCATCCTGTCGCTGCGCGGACTGTCGAGCCCGGCCTCGTCGCGCCAGGGCAACTTCTTCGGCATGATCGGCATGGCAATCGCGGTCGCGACCACGCTCGCGGCCCACCCCCCCGCGGACGGGGCCGGCTGGCTGCTGGTCATTCTCGGCATCGCCATCGGCGGCGGCGCAGGTGCTGTGATCGCGCGGCGGGTGCCGATGACGTCGATGCCGGAACTGGTCGCCGCATTCCATTCGCTGGTCGGCATGGCCGCGGTGCTGGTCGCCGCGGGCGCCTTCTATGCGCCGGCGGCGTTCGACATCGGCGTCCCCGGCGCCATCCACCGCTCCAGCCTGGTCGAAATGTCGCTCGGCGTCGCCATCGGCGCGCTGACCTTCACAGGCTCGGTGATCGCCTTCGCAAAACTGTCCGGCCGCATGAGCGGCGCGCCGATCATTCTGCCGGCCCGCCACATCATCAACATCGCGCTCGGCGTGTTGCTGGTGGTCTGCATCGCGCTGTTGGTCAAGACCGGGCTTGCCGGCTACTTCTGGGCGGTCACGGTCATCGCCCTGGTGCTCGGCGCATTGCTGATCATTCCGATCGGCGGCGCCGACATGCCGGTCGTGATCTCGATGCTGAACTCGTATTCGGGCTGGGCCGCCGCCGGCATCGGCTTCACGCTCGGCAATTCGGCGCTGATCATCACCGGCGCACTGGTCGGATCGAGCGGCGCGATCCTGTCCTACATAATGTGCCACGCCATGAACCGCTCCTTCATCTCGGTCATCCTCGGCGGCTTCGGCGGGGAGACCGCGGCGGCCGGCGCCGGCGGCGGCGAGGTCAAGCCGGTGAAACTCGGCTCCGCCGACGACGCCGCCTTCATCATGAAGAACGCGCAGAAGGTGATCATCGTGCCGGGCTACGGCATGGCGGTGGCGCAGGCGCAGCACGCGCTGCGCGAAATGGCGGACACGCTGAAGAAGGAAGGCGTCGAGGTGAAGTACGCCATTCATCCCGTCGCGGGCCGCATGCCCGGCCACATGAACGTGCTGCTGGCCGAAGCCAACGTGCCCTATGACGAAGTGTTCGAACTGGAAGACATCAATTCGGAATTCGCGCAGGCCGACGTCGCCTTCGTGATCGGCGCCAACGACGTCACCAATCCCGCCGCCGAGGACGACAAGACCTCGCCGATCTACGGCATGCC
>NZ_CAXUNQ010000065.1:0-23370 GCF_964252615.1 uncultured Bradyrhizobium sp. | reverse complement strand
CCCCGCCGGCGCTGCCCAAACCGCCAACGTCGGCGCATAGCAACCCGCAAACAACTCGCCCAAACCTCGCCGGCCGAATGGGAGAACAATGTCATGTCAGATCCTGTGGATGTCCGTGCATCGCTCGCCCGCTTTCCAGCATGGACACAGCATTTCTGGACCTGGTTCACCGGCAAGGCGTTGCCGCATCAGCGCCCGCTTATCATGCATACATGGTACTCTTATCTCATCGTCACCCTGGCGCTGTTCGCGGGCGGTCTGGTGTTGTCCAGCGTGGCCGTCGCGTGGCGGTTTCCCTTGTGGTGGGCCGCCATGATCCTGGGCTGGGTGCTGACGCTCAACGGCGCCCGCACCATGATCCTGGTGGTCGCGCACCAATGCATCCACGGCCAGTTTTCCGGAAACCACAAGCGCGACGTGTTTGTAGGAGAACTGGTGACGCTGCTGACCATGAGTCAAACTGCGCGCGGGTTCAAGATCGATCATTTCCAGACCCATCATAAGCGCGCGACCTTCGCCACGCTGGATGATCCGCCGGTGAAGTCGCTGATCGACTTCGGGTTCTTGCCCGGTCTCAGCAAGCGCGAGCTGTGGTTGCGCGCCTTCTTGACCTTTATCTCGCCGGTCTTTTACCTGAAGGGAATAAGCCGGCGGCTGCGCAGCAATCTGTTTTCGGAGCGCAAATGGCGGCGCCATGCGTTCATCGTCTACGCCGCTTTCTGGCTGTCGCTTCCGCTCTGGCTTCCCAACGGCCTGTCCGTGCTCTTGCTCGCATTCGGCGTTCCGATCGTCGTGCTGTTTCAAATCAGCGCTTTGCTCGACAATCTGGGGGAGCACGCCTGGCTGACGCCACGCGATCCGCGCCTTTCATCGAGGCACTATCACGTGCCTGCGACCTGGGCGCGATTTTGCGGCCGGCCGCTGCCCGATCGCTCCCTTCCCGCGATGGCAAAGCCGGTAGCCTGGGTTACGTGGGCGGCCGCGATGATGCTGTACCACCTGCCGGCGCGGCTTCTCGTCGTCGTGGGAGATCTGCCCAACCACGATTTCCATCACCGCTTTCCGGCCACGCCGCATTGGATGTGCGCCGCATACGCCCGCCAGTGGGATATCGACAGCGGTCATGACGGCTCTCCGGCCTATTCGGAGATCTGGGGATTGGGGCATGCCATCGACCGCATGTTTCAGGAATTGAGCAACGCGGAGCCGTATCGATCGGCGCGCGCAGCGCACGAGCCGGAAGTCAATGCAGCATCGTAGTCGTCGCGGCCTCTGCGTTGACTGCACGAACGTCACTCTTGTAAAGATTGGATGTCCGACATGCATGCCTGGATTGTTGATGCCTTTGCCGACGATCGCCGTGGCGGGAATCCCGCAGCCGTCCTGATCGCGGAAGGAGGATTTCCGCCACAACGGACGATGCAGAAGACGGCGCGTGACCTCGGTGTTCCTACCACGGCCTTCATCGTGCCGACCGCGAATCCGTCGAATTACCGGATCCGGTGGTTCACGGTCGAACAGGAACTGGACATCTGCGGGCACGCGACGCTCGCCGGCGCCTGCTACCTGTATGAGGTCGCCGGCGTCGCGGCCGATCGGCGGTTAAGCTTCCAGTCCAACAGCGGTCAGATCTACGCGCGCGGCGGCGGCAATCAGATATTTCTGAATCTGCCGCGCATGGACGCCAAGGTTTGCGAAATTCCGGCTGGCCTCGAGCAGGCCCTTGGTGCGACGATCCGCTATTGCGCCAAGGCGACCGATGATTTCGTGGTCGAGGTGGAGTCCGAACAGCAGCTCGAAATTCTCAAGCCCGATTTCGCAGAACTGAAAAAGATCAAGTGCCGCGGATATGCGGTCACAGCCCGGAGCTACGCGGACGACAGGGATTTCGTAACGCGCTTCTTCGCGCCATCGGTGGGAGTGAATGAGGACGAAGTGTGCGTTTCGGCTCATTGCAAGTTGGGTCCCTATTGGGCCGAAAAGCTGAACAAGCCCTGGCTTTTGGCCGTGCAGCTTTCGCCGAGAGGCGGGCGGCTGAGCATTGGCGTCACCGAAGACCGCGTGGACATCGGGGGTACCGCGAAAATACGCGGCACGGCCAGCGCAGCCGTCGCGGCGGAGTGACGCCGCTTCAACGTGGTCGCGACGGCCGCTGCGGCGGCCGCCAGCACCAGAGTCGACTTTCCGCTTCAAATCCAGCCGCAAATTATTTTTGTCATGGGTGAGCCATGCTCCAGCGCACGCCGGTCAGATATCCCGTCATTCCCGTCTATGTTATTTCGCTCGCCGCCGGAGCCGCCAGCCTCTGGCTCATCGCCCGCGCCGGCGAACGGTTGTACGGCGGCGTCCCTCCGATCGTTGTCGGCCATGCCGTTACGGCGTTCGAGGCGATGACCCATGAACTGTACAAGCATATCAATTCTCCGATCGGCAATGTCATCCTGCAGATTCTCGTCATCTTGATATTGTCGCGCATCTTCGGCACGGCGCTGCGCCGGATCGGTCAACCGCAGGTCATGGGGGAGATTTTCGCCGGGATATTTCTTGGTCCATCGGTTCTCAAAACCGTTTTACCCGAAGCACATAAATTCCTGTTCCCGGAAAGTTCGGTGTCGCAGCTCTTTATTCTGAGCAACATCGGGTTGGTCCTGTTCATGTTTACCTTGGGCCTGGAACTCAACAGACATGCATTATCGATCAGGAAATCGTCGGCGCTGCTGGTCTCGCATATCAGCATCATCTTTCCGTTTGTGCTCGGTGCGGCACTCGCGCTGTTGCTGTTCGATACATATGCTTCGGCCAAATACGGGTTCGTGCCGTTCGCGTTGTTCATGGGCATCTGCATGAGCATCACGGCGTTTCCGGTGCTGGCGAGAATAGTTCAGGAGTTCGAACTGACAACAACCACCGTCGGAATTGTCGCAATCGCCGCGGCAGCCATCGATGATGCGACCGCGTGGTGCATTCTTGCGATCGTTGTCGGGATCGTCCAGGCCGGTTCGGGAGTCGGCGCCAGCCTGATCTTGCTCTTCGCCGCCCTCTACTGCGCCGTTGCGGTGTTGGCGGTGCGGCCGGCGCTGTCGAAATATCTGCCGCAGTCGCTTCCGGGGTCGCGCCAAATGCCGCCCGCGACGGTTGCGATTGCCCTTATTGTATTACTGGGCTCCTGCTTTTTGACGCAGCTGATCGGACTGCACGCGCTGTTCGGCGCCTTCATGGCAGGCGTCATCATGCCGGAACAGGAAAATTTCAAGGAACGGTTATTGGCGCGGGTCCAGGACGTGAGTACGCTTTTTCTGGTGCCGCTGTTTTTCGCGTTCACCGGGCTGCGCGCTGAAATCGGATTGCTTAATGATCTGCAGTCTTGGGGAGTCTGCGCCCTGATCATCCTGGTTGCCATCGCCGGTAAGCTCGGCGGCAGCCTGGCGGCGGCACGATGGTCCGGCCTTGGCTGGCGCGAGTCATTCGGGCTCGGCGCGCTGATGAACACCCGCGGATTGGTCGAACTGGTCGTACTCAATATCGGCTACGACCTCGGAATCCTGCCGCCCAAGATTTTTGCCATGCTCGTCATCATGGCGATCTTCACCACCATGATGACGGGCCCGTTGCTGCTGATTCTGAAACTATCGCCCCAACCAGCCCGTCTGGCGGAGCACAAGCAGGTCGTGAGGCCAGATATCTGAGCGCGCGGGGTTCGGAATCCCGCGCCGATCCGGCGATTACGCCTCGACGTCGTCGAAGCCCTGGTCCATATCGCGCGCCGGCTCGGTGTTGGCGCAGCGTCCGATAATCCGGGCGGGTACTCCCGCCGCGGTGCAGCCCGGCGGAATATTCTGAAGAACCACGCTGCCGGCGCCGATCTTGGCCCGAGCCCCAATTTCGATATTGCCGAGAATGCAGGCTCCGGCGCCTATCATGACCCCTCGACGAATTTTGGGGTGACGGTCGCCTTCGTCCTTACCGGTTCCGCCGAGGGTAACGCCCTGAAGGATCGAGACGCCGTCCTCGACCACCGCCGTCTCGCCGATCACCACGCCGGTCCCGTGATCGATCATGATGCCGCGGCCGAGTCGCGCTGCCGGATTGATATCGACGCCGAAGGTCAACGCCATCCGGTTTTGCAGATGAAGTGCAAGGGGCCGGCGGCCCTTGTTCAGGAGCGCATGCGCCAGGCGATAGGTCTGGATTGCATGATAGCCTTTGAAAAACAGCAAGGCCTCGAGCGGCGATCTGCAGGCCGGATCGCGCTCGCACACGGCCGCGAGATCCGCACGCGCAGCCGCTCCAACGTCCGGATGGGCCGTCGTCAATTCATCGAAACTCTGATGCAACAGGATCGCGGGCGCTTCCGCAGTTCCCAGGCATTGAGCGAGAATATAATTGAGCGCGTCTTCGAAGTGGAGCTGGTTGAGTACACTGGCGTGAACCAGGCTTGCGAGGATAGGCTCCTCGGCCACCATGGCTGCGGCCGATTGGCGAATGCTTTGCCACACCCGATCATGGCTGGCGAGCTTGGCGACGGATGGACCCATGACGCGCTCCCGCATCCCGGCGGACAGAAGACTTCAAGCCAATGGAATACCCGGGTCTGAGGCCTGATTCAACCAGAAGGTTAGCATGCTGGTCGAGCCGTAAAAACCTTAAGTTGTAACATACATAATTTACTGCCTCATCTTCAGGGTCTGATTTAGCCGGGTCCTTTTCCGACGTATCGGCTCGGCATTGAATGATCGGCCCGCTATTTCAAAATCAAGCAGGCCGGCGGCGAATAAATCACGCGAGGGATCGCGGCGGAATTCTTTCGGACGCAAGGTCCGAAGATATCCTCACTGATCGCCGACGATCAATCCCAGGCGAATTGCCTTGGAAACCGCGTGGGTTTTGTTATTGGCCTGCAGCTTCCCGAAAACCTGCTTGAGGTGATAATTTACGTTTGCTTCGGTGCAGCGCATGATGATGGATGTCTCCCAGGTCGTTTTTCCGGCGGCGGTCCACCTCAAAACTTCCTGCTGTTGCGGAGATAGATTGATGTCCCGCGGATCGCGCGAGCAATTGAAGTTGACTTTCGCCGGCATAGCCTGTCCCGATACTGCTGCCGAAAACATACACGCAAAGGTAGTTTTCAATTGTGTGCGTTCCGTGGCTGAGCGTCGATGAAATTTTGCCGACTATCAATTTTGCTAGTCACCGGCGGCCGACTTCGGAAGCAAGTCCGGCAATGGTGAGCAGAAATCGGCTTCCTTGTTTTGCATCGCGCGTTTGCCGCATCGGCTTTTTCAAATACCTGGCACAGCGTGGCGTTCGATCATATTGGAGCCTGCCAACTGCGGAGCAATCTTGTCCTGATTTACCAGGGCTTTGTGATAAAAAAATCTATGGCCAAGGCAACTTGGAATGATCAATTGTTGCTGGCTGTTGTTTTCGCTCGCAAAATGCGGCATCGAATTGGGGAGTTCTGCTAAGGCACGGCGGCGGGTACGACTGTAGTGCGAATTTTGATCATTGCGCTCATGGTTCGCCGGCCGGCCGCTCTTGCATTCCGCATATGAACGCCTGCGGCGATAAGGGCCGCCCGACAAATCCATGCCGGCTCAGGCCCGCGCTGTTTCCTTTATTGTGCAGCTAGGCTCTTCGACTCGGTGCTGGTGCGGCCCTGTGGTGCGGCTATGGCGCCCCGGAAATCGCAAGCAGCGGCGCGTATCTCGCGGCGCGACCCAAGCCCCCGTGCGAAATGTCGATGGGGCGGACGTTTTGCACTTGTTCCAAACCGCTCCCGCGCCGATGATGCTGCCAACAATAAGTTTACAGGGGGACGATACCATGCACGTTTTGCAGGCGCTCATCGCGGCCGTGTTGCTGCTCGCCGGGATAACGCCATCCGTGGCGCAGGGATATCCGACCCGGCCAGTGCGCGTGGTGGTCGGGTTTCCACCGGGCGGCCCGACCGATATTATCGCGCGCATTGTGGCGCAACGGCTTAGCGACAGTTTCGGCCAGCAGTTTTATGTCGAGAATATAGGCGGTGCAGGCGGTAACACCGCGTCCGGGCAGGTCGCGCGCGCCACTCCCGACGGTTACACCATCATGGCCATCAGTACGGGCTTCATGGTGAACCCCAGTCTCTACACCAAGGTGCCGTACGATCCGGTCAAGGATTTTTCTGCCGTAAGTCTGGTCGCAGTTTCGCCCAACGTCGTGGTCGTCAACCCGCAGGTCCCAGCCAAAACGATACCGGAACTCGTGCAGTTGATCCGCGACAATCCCGGCAAATACAGCTATGCCGGCCCCGGCGTCGGTTCGACGCCGCATCTCGGCGGCGAACTGTTTCGCCTGACCTACAAGCTCGATCTTGTCCATATCCCGTTCGCGGGTGCCGCGCCCGCCGTAGGGTCTACCGTGGGCGGCCATACGCCGATCGCCTTCACCGCGCTGCCGTCCTCGCTTGCAGCGATCCAGGCCGGGCAGGTGCGCGCGATCGGCATCGCGGCGGCGGAGCGCGCGGAGCAAGTACCCGAGGTGCCGACCTTTATCGAGCAAGGCGTGAAGGATCAGGAAGCCGACACGCTGACCGGCGTCGTCGCACCCGCAGGCACGCCAAAGGAGGTCGTGGATCTGCTGTATCGCGAGATCGCCAAAGCTGTCGCCCGGCCCGACGTCAGAGAGCGGCTTGCGAGCTTGGGCTTCAGGCCGGTCGCCAATACGCCTGACGAATTCGCCGCGCGCATCGGCCAGGAGATCGAAAAATGGGGCAAGGTGGTGCATGACGCCAAGTTGAGGATCGAATGACCGGCAAGCATCTCTGGCGCGACGAGGATTGACCGCTATCCGCCGCGAACGCTTTCCCGAAGCCGCGCTTCGCACTCGATTCTTTGCTGCTGTAAGAGGATACGCGCGGCATCATCCGCCCGGGCTTGTTGACGTTGTCGCTCCCGTGCGCCGTCTCGATATCGTCAAGGCGGGACTGCGCCGCGGCCACGAAGCTCGACGAAGGAAACTTCGCGATAAACGATTCAGGACGACCCGATCGGCCTGATTCAAATAATAGTCGCTAAGCAGCGAGATGGCTCCGCCTGGACCACCGGACAGTGCCGTCAACGCGTGTTGCACGGCGGTTCGTTTGCCAACAAATCCAACGCCGCCACCTCCGCCGCCCGATTTCGCTACGATATCGACCTCCGCTACTATGCGAACGGCTTTCGGGTCGCGCGCAATCTGCAGTAGATCTGGCAGGTCTATGCTGGCGGATACAAAACCTCAGCCTGATCCCGGACCAAGCGGACATGGCCCGTGCGCGGTAGCGATGGGCAACATCCGTGAGTTGTTCTAGGATCAGGCAAATGTCTTTCGACAGGAGCAATGGATGCCGGACCTCAAGAAGAATGCGCGGCGGGACAAGCGGACCGGGAAGCCCGCCGCCAAGCCTACCGACCCGCCGGTGCTCGGCGAGGCGGCGTTGAAGCAGGCCCTCGACGGGTTCGGGATTTCGCCGAACGCGAATGGCCATGCGGCTACGACGCCGGGGCAGGCCGCGCCGCCGCCGAAGACCGTGGCGCAGGTGCTGGGCGAGATCACCTGGCTGATGACGCAGAGCCCGCGTCACAAGACCATTCCGCTCGGCGATCTCGAATGGCTGGTGATGCCCGCGATCCTGCTCCGGCAATTCCGGATTTTCTATTCCGGCGATCGCCCGGTCGGCGTAGCGCTGTGGGCCATGGTGGATGATCTGGTGGCGCAACGGATCGACGCCAACGACAAACGCCTGACCGCGGTGGAATGGAAAAGCGGGAGCGCCTTGCGCATCGTTGAACTCGTGGCGCCGTTCGGCGGCGAGGCGGAGATGCGCGCCCAGGTCGGCGAACTCTGATCGGATGTGCGGCGGGATGGAACCATCGCCACTGCGAGACGTTCTGCCCGGTGGATTGGCGGACAATTTTTGTTTTAGGAGATCGCAATGACCTATCGTTTCGTGGCGGCAGTTTTTGCGGGACTCCTGGTAGCGGAGGCTGCGGCCGCGCAAACCGCCGCGCCGTCCAGCGTCAAGCCGGAGACAAGCTGTACGACCTCGGCGAATGCGGACGAGAAAACGTCGGCCAATGCGGACGAGAAAACCTCGAATTCGATGGCGGTCGAGAAAAGCGCCATCCTGCCCGACGCCGGGGGTTCGAATTCGGCCGCGCCGACGGTGCAGAGCGGCGGCAAGCCGCTGGAAGTCCGTTCGGAATGTCCGCCGGACTCCAAGCCTAAGGGTTGATCACTCGATGACAATGCGCGGCGCGGGCCGGCCTGCGGCGCCGACCGCGGTCCAAAGGTCACGGGCGATATCGATATAACGCCGCGCATGCAAGCTGTCCGGCTCGATGGCGACGACGGGGCGTCCGTTATCCGACGTCTTGCGAATGTGGATGTCGAGCGGGATTTCGCCAAGAAATGGAATGCCGCGGCGTGCGGCCTCCAGCCGCGCGCCGCCATGTCCGAATATCGGCGTGATCCGGTTGCAGGCCGGGCAGCAGAAGCCCGCCATGTTTTCGATCAATCCTAATAGCGGAACTTTCACTTTCTCGAGCATGGCGATGCCGCGCCGCGCGTCGATCAGGGCGATGTCCTGCGGCGTCGAAACGATGACCACGCCGGCCAGCGGCGTCTGCTGCGCCATGGTGAGCTGCGCGTCGCCGGTGCCGGGCGGCAGATCGACGACGAGAATATCGAGGTCGCCCCACGCCACCTCGCGCAGCATCTGGGTGATGGCGGATATCACCATCGGCCCGCGCCAGATCATGGCAAAATCTTCCTCCACCAGAAAGCCGATCGACATCACCCTGAGGCCAAAGCGCTCCATCGGCTCCAGCATGCGCGGGCCGAGCAGACGCGGCTTGCCCCTCAGTCCGAGCAGTTTGGGCTGTGACGGTCCGTAAATGTCGGCGTCGAGAATGCCGGCCTTAAGTCCGATCGCGGCGAAGCCCAGCGCGAGGTTGCAGGAGGTGGTGGATTTGCCGACGCCGCCCTTGCCCGACGCGATGGCGATGACGTGCCTGACGCCGGGTATGCCCATCGCTTTCGACGTCGCAGGTATTGGCGGCTGCGCGGACACGGTGCTCTCCCTACGATCCAGCGGGATCGCCTTTCTTCGCGCCGCGGGCCGCCAAGTAATCCTCGGTGGTCATGACCGGCGGGCGTTGCGGCGCCCCGTGCGGGTCGAAACCCTCGTTCACCACGGCTTCGACACGGCAATCGGCGCACATCTTGATGACATCGATACGCTTGGCGTTGGCGCCCTGGAACATCCAGTGCTTCTCGCCAAGTTTTGCCAGCACGCGGTCGATCGAGCTTTTGGTGCCAAAGGGTTTTCCGCAGGCGATGCAGTGGAAAGGCTCTTCTTCCTTCAGCACCCGCAGCGGCGCATTCCACGCCTCGAAATCAAGGCGTGGCTCGAGCGTGATGACATGCTCGGGACAGGTGGATTGGCAAAGCCCGCACTGCACGCACAAGCTTTCGGTAAAGCGCAGCATTGCGCGGTCGGGGTTGTCGGACAGCGCGCCGGTCGGGCAGGCGGTGACGCAGGCATGGCAGAGCGTGCAGCCGTCGACCTCAAGGTTCACGCCGCCGAACGGCGCCCCCGGCGCCAGCCCCACCATTCCGACAGGCGCGGGTGCGGCGAGGTGGAGTTCGCGAAACGTGGTTTCAAGCACGCTGCGTTTGCCGCCGCGCGGAATGAAGCTGGCCGGCTTCTGCGCGGCGATGCCGGCAGGCGCGGCGTCGAGCATGGCGCGCAGTTGATCCGGATCGTCGGTATCGATGATGCGCACGAGGCCGTCGCCAAAACCAAGGGCGGCGGCGACGGCGCCGGACAGTTCGGCCGCGCGGCGAAGTCCGGCCAGGTCGTGCCTCGGTTTTGCGCGTGTCAACGCCACGGCGGCGGTGCCGCCATACGCAAAAACTGCCGCCATCGCCTCGGGTCCGAGCTGCGTCACTTCGTTGACGCGAAGCGGCAGCACATTCGCCGGCAGCCCCGCGCCGAACCGTGCCAGGGCGTCGATGATGGCATCGCCGTGCTCGCCATCGTGAAACAGCACGATACCGTCGCTGCCGCCGGCCTTACGGTAGGCCTGCAGCAGCGTGCGTAACCGCCGCATCAGCGCGTCCGCGCTCGGCAGCGAATAGGATGCCGCGCCGGTGGGACATACCGACGCGCAGGAGCCGCAGCCCGCGCATATATTGGCATCGATTACGACCGCGTCGCCGTTCGGGGTGATCGCGCCGGTCGGACACAGGTCGAGACAGCGCGTGCATCCGGTAATACCCGAGCGCGAATGGGCGCACAGTGACGCGTCGAAATCGACAAAGCGCGGCTTGTCGAAGGTGCCCACCAGGTTGCCCGCATCGGCGATCAGGCGTTCGACCGCGGCGCGGTCGCGCGGATCGGCGCGCAGATATCCAGGGCGCAGTTCATGCGCGGAAAACAGCGGTGGGCCACCGCTAACATCGACAATCAGGTCGCAGGTCGAGGTCGCGCCATCGCGCGCGGCTCCAAACACGAGTTTTGCGCGCGACGAGGGCAGCGGCAGCGCATAGTCGTCGATGGCAAGTTCAAACGCGCCGAGATGTCCGCGGGCGTTGCGGATCGTGCCTTTCAGAACGGGAAACTCGTTGCTGCGCCGCGGTGTCACGTCGCCAGGCTTTGTCAGCAGCACGGTGATGTCGAGACGGTCGGCGAGGCGTTGCGCTGTCTCGACGGCAATGTCGTCGCGGCCATAAATCAGCGCGACGCCGGTGCTCTCCAGGGTCACCATCGAAATCGGCGGCATTACTTCGCCCGCCGCGGCAATCAGCGCCGCGGCTTTGGGGCCGGCCGCGGCCGCGTTCGTCGACCAACCGGCGGTTTCGCGAATGTTGACAAAGGTGAGGTGCGTCTGCGGAAAATCCTCTGCGATTTCCCTGAACAGCGGGGCTTCCTGGGTGCAGGCGACCGTGACCTGCGCACCGTCGGCCAGCGCCTGCTTGAACCGATCGAGTTCGAGACCGCAGAGCTGGTTCGCCTGCGTGATTGCTCCTTCGCAGCCGCGGCCGATCGCGTGCGTGTCGAGCGGCATACTCTTTTCGCAACTGCAGATCAGGAGATGAGACTTTGCCGCACCCATTGAGATAACCCCTGAACCGGCGGGCCGGCACGCGGTTGCTTTACTTCACGGTTCCGCGGTACCTGCTAGGGCGAACACCTGCAAGGGCAGGATTTCGCGTCGCCGGCTTGCGCGGGATAGCATACAACGCGGATTTGTGAAGCATAAGGATGCGTTCTTCGATGTCGCGTCTTAACGACGTGGAACAGACACTCGATCTGCCGCCCGGTTATACCGTGGTCGCGCTGCGCGAATTTGGCGACGCGTTCGCTTACGCCTGCGAACATGCGGCCGAAGCCGGCGCCGGGACGCTGGTCTGGGTGGGGCGCTACGATCTGATCGAATTTGCCGTGGTGCTGGAACCCGACGAGCCTCTGCGCTCGGCACGCCGCGCGCTCTTTGCCGGCATGAATGCCGCGGCCGATGCGATTGCCGCTCACTGCCCGCCGGAGCGGGAAGTCAGTTTCGGCTGGCCGGACGCGATCCGGTTCGATGGCGGATTGCTCGGCGGCGCGCGGCTCGGGTGGCCAAAGGATTGCGGTGAGGATGACCAGCCCGCATGGTTGGTGTTCGGCGTCATCCTGCGCGCGGCCGACATGGCTTATATCGACGAGGTGCAGGCCGCCGCCGGCGTTTCCCTGCTGAGCGGAGGTTTCGAAATGATCGAAACCGAGGCGATCATCGGCAGCTTCGCCCGTCATCTCATGACGGCGTTCGACCGATGGAACGAGCGGGGGTTTGACGCGATCGCACGGGATTATCTGGAGCGGCTTCCGAGGCGCAACCCGGGCGAGCGTCGAAGCATCGATGGCAACGGCGATCTCCTGACCGGCCCTTCCGCCGGCGGCTCGCCGGAGCGGACAAGTGTTGTGGATGCACTCGCCAAGACGTCTTGGTATGATCCGCGCGAGCGCGGCCCGAAACTAGAATGAGGCGGATATGTTGAAATTGCCGCGCACGGTGCAGCTCGACGCGTCGGACACGTTTGTATTTGAGCAGGCGGCGGAACCGGGAGAATGGGCGGTTTCCGGCGCATTCGTGTTCTGGAACCAGGACCCTGCCAATCTCAGCCAGAAGCAGCGCGTGGCGCTGCGTTCCGGCTTGCTTGGCGTCGATAGTCTGGGCTGGTCCACGCTTGCGATCGTCACCGAGGCGACGGATGCGGACCGGCAGGGCGTGGTCGAGCGGCTCGCAAGGCAGTTGCTGGAGAAGTTCGGAGCGCCCGACCTCGCGGCAGCGCGCGGTGCCGCCGAGGAAGAGGTCGCGTTTGCAGTTTCGTTGTGCGGTCATCCAAGCGGCACTCTGCTTGCCGTGCAACGCAGCGCTGAGAATGGCGAGATCCGCGAGCGCTTCCGCACGCTCAAACCGCGCCAAGCCGCGGCCGGCGCCGATCGGCTGCACGCGCATGCGCGCGCTTTTACCTTTCACGAGGTCGAAGGCGGAGAACCCGCCGAGGAAATCGATCTCCTGGAAATGATCCGGACCGGGCCCATTACGGCGGATCGCACATGAGAGAGTTCTGGGTCGCCTCGGGCCATCATCTTACGCGCCGGGCCGATCACGGCGGGCTGGTAGCTACCCCCGAACTGATCATGGCCTATCTGGCACGGCCTGAATTGATGCCGCCGCCCGATGCCTGCGAGGCCGAACGCAATCTGCATGCAAGCCTGCTCGCAAACCCCCTCCGTCCGGTCGCGACAGGAGACATTGCTGCTCTCGCCGATGCCGACGCGCGCGAGAACTGGACCTTCATGACGGCCTTTCGCGACCGGCTGATCGCAGCACCCTCGCTTGAGGCCGTGTATGTGACGCTGGCCCGTAACGGCGCCGGCGACCTGCCGCCGATCTTTTTATCGCAGCTCTGCCACCTGATCCTGCGCAACGCCCTGGAAGGTTGCGACGATCCCTACACGCTGCGCGCGGCCGAACTGTTTTATCGCAGCCAAGCGGCCACCGTCCAAGACGGGACTTTGCTGCTGGCCGATGCGGAAGTCGTCGAGGCGCAGCAACACGCGCGGCACGACATGCATTCGTCGCCGCTTACCGCCATGCTGCAGCCGCAGGCATTCGGCGAGATGGACGTCATGGACGACGAAAACGCCTGGACGTACTGGTCGCGTTCGGACGCGCATGCCATGGTGATGAACCTCGGCGGCAATCCGAAGGCGCGCGCCGGGCTGTGCCGCGCGATCGAGCGATGGGTTGCGCATCTTCTCGGCGCCGTTGTCTCCGTGGAACCCGTGGCGTCGATCGAAGACCACGACTGGCGCTGGTTCGTCGGCCTCGACGGCGAGGGCACCAGAATCGGCAACGCGTTGTGGAACGGCGACGCGCTGGATCGCCATGCCGGCGGGCGCATCGTCGCCCTGATGCGTTTGAACATCGAGGACACGCGGCTGGTGGACGAGCGTGTCGGCACGCGGCCGGTTTATCTCATTCTGGCGATGGGCGCGGACAAGGTGGTGCGCCTGAAGCCGCAGAATCTGGTGGTGGGGCTGCCGCTGGCTTCCGCCGCGGCTAGGACGTGACCGGCCGTATGAGGGATCGACCATGGCAATGACCGAAACGTCCCGCGAAGTCGGCGTGGTGCTGCGCCGCCGTTCGATCGACAATCCATGGATCGACCACCTATGGTCGCCGCTCATGATTCTCGATGAAGTGCCCGCGGCGGCCCCATGGACCGTGCTGTCCACGGCGGCCGATGCCACGATTTATTACGCGGGTGCGGCGAGCATCGATCTGTTCAGTTCCGACACCGCGAATTATCGCGACAATCTCGCCGACGGCGAGCCGCGCATCTGGGTTGCGCTGCGGCGTCAGGATGGCGGCTCTGAACTCGAACTGACGAGAATCACCGCCGATCCGACCGAAGGCGAAGCTGTGTTCGAGAGCGGATGCGATGTGATCGGCACCGTTCCGATGCCGCCGGGCGTCGCGTCATGGATCGCGGCCTTTGTCGATGAATTCCATGTCGAACGGGCCTTTCACAAGCGCAAGCGGGACGAAACGAGCGAGGATCGCAAGCGGAAGGCGAGCGAAGGCCCGACCGATCGACGGAAGGACGGCGCATGAGCGAGCGGAGCAATGGCGACGCGAGCAAGAGTTTTCTGTCGCGCTGGTCGCAGCGCAAGCACGAGGCAAAACAGCCGGAGCATGACGTGCCGGTTGCCGGCGCAGAAGCGCCCTCGGAGCCCGCGGCTGCAACCGAATCCGAGCCGGAGTTCGATCTCTCGAGCCTGCCGGACCTTGAGGACCTGACAGAAGCCACCGACATCAGCGTCTTTCTCCGCAAGGGGGTACCCGAGCATCTGCGCAACGCGGCCTTGAGAAAATCCTGGGCGTTGGACCCCGCGATCCGGAACTATGTCAATCCTGCGCTCGACTATGCTTATGACTGGAATACGCCGGGCGGCGTGCCCGGTAATGGCGAGATCGGGCCCGGCGTGGATATCGCGCGGATGGTTTCGGAGATCATGGGTACCGGCGAATCGGAGGCCAGGGCGGAGTTGAGGACGGACCCGGAAAAACCATCTCCTTCGGAGCCAGGGTGTCCGGTTGCGGATAGTGCGCCGCAAAAAGCAGTGCTGGATGTGCCGGCGCAGGCCGTAAGACTAAGCAGCGAAGCGCAAAAACCCTCGAATAATAAAGAGCCCGCGCAAAATAAAGACGCCGCGAAACAGGATCCTGATGACCGCAGCCTCATTGCACCGCAACAAGCGGTGCGACGCCATGGCTCGGCAAAACCGATTGTTTAAGCAAAGTTTTTTGAGACATAGGAAAACCCTATGCTACGTTGGCTGGAATAATTCCAGATCTGAAATGTATGCTCTAATACAGAGACAGGTGGGGAGACATCGCTTGCACCATGCGTGACGCCGGTCTGGAGCAGGCAATCAGGGCAGCAGGCGGCGTCGCGTCGCTGGCGCGAGCGATCGGCATTGCCCAGCCATCGGTTTCGGGGTGGTCGCGGATTCCCGCCGAGCGGGTGCTCGCCGTGGAGACGCTGACACGCGTGCATCGTTTCATCCTCCGGCCCGATCTCTATGGACCGTCCGAGGGCAAGGTGTCAGCGAAATCCGCCGTCGATGAGGTCGACCAGCTGCGCGCCGCGGAATACGGGCTGTTGTCGCTACTGCTCGGCAAGGCACCCGATTCGGAGACGCTCTTGCGGGTTGCGATGTTGAAGGGCGATGCGTCTGATCTTGGCATGGCGCATGTCGAACTCGGCGCCGCCGCGGCGGCGATCGACGATCGCGCCGTCAGCAGGGAGTTCTTCGATCTGTTCATCGGGCTCGGCCGCGGCGAGCTGCTTCCCTATGCCTCCTATTACCTGACCGGCTTTCTGCATGAACGCCCGTTGGCTCGGGCCCGCGAGGATCTGGATCGGCTCGGGATCGAGCGGGCAGGCGCGTCGCGGGAGCCGGAAGATCACATCGCGATCCTGCTCGAAGTCATGGCCGGGCTGGCCCGAGGCGACTTTGAGGCCGACTTCGGCGAGCAGGCGCGCTTTTTCGAGCGGCATCTCAAGCCCTGGGCGTCGCGCCTGTTCGCCGATCTGGAAATATCGCAGTCCGCCACCTTCTACCGCGCCGTCGGCCGCGTCGGCCGTGTGTTTATGGAACTGGAATCCGAGGCCTTCACGCTGTCCGAGTGACACCGAGGGCAACCGGAAGATCGACTTGAAGGAGATCGCAATGCGCAAGCCATCGGACAGCAAAACGCCCCGCGAAAGCAAGCAGACGGCGAGCGTGGACCGGCGCCACTTTTTCATGATGGGTGGATCGGCCGCCGCAGCGGCGGCGGTGGTGCCGCTCGCGGGCGGCGAAGCCGTGGCGGACGACGAGTCGCGCGCCGAGCGCGTCAAGGCGCGCTACAGGCAAACCGACCACGTCAACAACTACTATCGCGTCAACCGCTATTGATGGGACCACGCACATGTTGATGAAGCGAAGAGATGGATCCGCGGGCCGGGCGCGTTTGCAGGGTGTCGCCGCCGGCCTCGCCTCTGGGGTTCTCGACCGCCGCACGTTCCTGCGCCGCTCGGGTCTCGCCGCCGGCGCCGGCGCCGCACTCGGTTTGATGCCGCTCGGATCGGTGCGCAAGGCGCAAGCCGGTCCGAAGATCGTCGGCGCGCCGACCGAAATCAAAAAGAACGTCTGCACGCACTGCTCGGTCGGCTGCACCGTGATCGCCGAAGTCCAGAATGGCGTCTGGGTGGGCCAGGAGCCGGCCTGGGACAGCCCGATCAACCGCGGGTCGCATTGCGCCAAGGGGGCTTCAGTGCGCGAACTCGTGCACGGCGACCGCCGCCTGAAATACCCGATGAAGCTCGTCAACGGCGAGTGGCAGAAAATCGGCTGGGACCAGGCCATCAACGAAATCGGCGACAAGATGCTCGAAATCCGCGCCAGGTCCGGCGCCGATTCGGTCTATCTGCTCGGCTCCGCGAAGTTCTCCAATGAAGGCGGCTATCTGTTCCGCAAGTTCGCGGCGTTCTGGGGCACCAATTCAATCGACCATCAGGCCCGCATCTGCCATTCCACCACGGTCGCGGGTGTTGCCAATACATGGGGCTACGGCGCCATGACCAATTCCTACAACGACATGCGCAACGCGAAGACCATCGTTTTCATGGGCTCGAACGCGGCCGAAGCGCATCCGGTGTCGCTGCAGCACATCCTGGCCGGCAAGGAGATCAACCGCGCCAACGTGTTTGTGCTCGATCCGCGCTTCACCCGCACTGCGGCGCATGCCACCGAATATGTGCGGTTCCGCTCCGGCACCGACATTGCGATCATCTGGGGCATGCTGCACCACATCTTCAACAATGGCTGGGAAGACAAGCAATTCATCGCGCAGCGCGTTTACGGCATGGACCAGATCCGCGCCGAAGTGGCCAAGTGGACGCCGGAAGAAGTCGAGCGTGTCTCGGGCATTCCCGGCGAGCAGCTCAAGAGGGTCGCGGAGACCTTCGCCAAGCAGCGTCCATCGGCCTTCGTCTGGTGCATGGGCGGCACCCAGCACACTGTCGGCACCGCCAACGTCCGCGCCTATTGCAACCTGTTGCTGGCAACCGGCAATGTCGGCGTGTTCGGTGGCGGGGCCAACATCTTCCGCGGCCACTGCAACGTGCAGGGCGCGACGGACATCGGTCTCGATATTACGTCGCTGCCGCTGTATTACGGCCTGGTCGAGGGCGCCTGGAAGCATTGGGCCCGGGTCTGGGAGGTCGATTACGATTATTTCCAGTCACGCTTCGATGAAGTGCCGGCGAAAGCCGGGCGTCCGGCGCGCACGCGCAAGCAGAACATGGAATTGCCGGGCATCCCGTGGACCCGCTGGTTCGATGCGACGCTTGCCAACCCGGATGACGTCGATCAGCGCGACGTCATAAAGGGCGTGGTCATCATGGGCCATGGCGGCAACACCATCCCGCGCATGACGGAAATGGTGAAGGGGCTCGAGAAGCTCGAATTGCTGGTGGTCGCCGATCCGCATCCCACCACGTTCGCCGCGATTTCGGACCGCAAGAACGGCACCTATCTGCTTCCGGCCTGCACCCAGTTCGAGACCTCGGGCTCGCGCACGGCCTCCAACCGCTCGCTGCAGTGGGGCGAGCAGGTGGTCAAGCCGATCTTCGAATCCAAGGACGATTACGAGATCATCTACCGGCTGTCGGAGAAGCTCGGGTTCGCCGATGCGATGTTCAAGAACATCAAGGTCGAGAACAAGCATCCGTCGCCCGAAGACCTGCTGCGCGAAATCAACCGCGGCGGCTTCTCGACCGGTTATTCCGGGCAGTCGCCGGAACGGCTGAAAGCGCACATGAAGAACCAGGGCAAGTTCGATCTGGTCACGTTGCGCGCCAAGGCAGACGAGCCGGAGATCGGTGGCGATTACTACGGCCTGCCATGGCCGTGCTGGGGCACGCCGCAGATCAGGCATCCGGGCACGCATACGCTCTACAACACCAATCTTCACGCCAAGGACGGCGGCGGCACGTTCCGCGCGCGCTTCGGCGTGGTTTATGAAGAGAAGCAGCCCGACGGTTCGGTGAAGAACGTCAATCTGCTTGCCGAGGGCTCCTACAGCAAGGGCTCGGAACTGACCGACGGTTATCCGGAATTCACCTATGGATTGCTCAAGAAGCTCGGCTGGGACAAGGAGCTCACCGAAGCCGAACTTGCAACCATCAACAAGATCGGCGGCAACAATCCGGACGGCGTCGGCTGGGCGGTCGATCTGTCCGGCGGCATCATCCGCGTCACGCTGGAGCATGGCGTGATGGCCTATGGCAACGGCAAGGCGCGCGCGGTGGCGTGGAATCTGCCCGATCCGGTGCCGGTTCATCGCGAGCCGATCTACACCCCGCGTCCCGACCTGGTCGCCAAATATCCGACCCGGCCGGACGGACGCCAGTTCCGCATGGCCAACCTTGGTTTCTCGATTCAGAAGGCGGCGGTGGACAAGGGCATCGCCAAGCAATTCCCGATCATCCTCACCTCCGGACGTCTGGTGGAATACGAAGGCGGCGGCGAGGAAACCCGGTCCAACCGCTGGCTCGCCGAACTGCAGCAGGACATGTTCGTCGAGGTCAATACCTCGGATGCGGCCGAGCGCGGCATCAAGGACGGCGGCTGGGTGTGGGTGTACGGTCCGGAAAACAGCTCCAAGGCGCGCATGAAGGCGCTGGTGACGGACCGGGTCGGCAAGGGCGTGGCGTTCATGCCGTTCCACTTTTCCGGCTGGTTCCAGGGCGTCGACCAACGCGACAAATACCCGAAGGGGGCCGATCCGATCGTGCTCGGCGAAAGCGTCAACACGCTGACGTCGTACGGTTACGATCCGGTCACCGGCATGCACGAGGGCAAAGCGACCCTGTGCCAGATTCAAGCGGCGTGAGGGGAGAACAGATCATGGCTCGCGTCAAATTCCTGTGTGATGCCGACCGCTGCATCGAGTGCAACGCCTGCGTGACCGCGTGCAAGAACGAACATGAAGTGCCGTGGGGCATCAACCGCCGCCGCGTCGTCACCATCAATGACGGCAAGCCCGGCGAACGCTCGGTGTCGATGGCCTGCATGCACTGCACCGACGCGCCGTGCGCCGCGGTGTGCCCGGTCTCGTGTTTCTACACCACCAACGACGGCGTGGTGCTGCACTCCAAGGATCTCTGCATCGGCTGCGGTTACTGCTTCTACGCCTGTCCGTTCGGCGCGCCGCAATATCCGAAGGTCGGAAATTTCGGTTCGCGGGGCAAGATGGACAAGTGCACCTATTGCGCCGGCGGTCCGGAGGCGGACTCGACGCCGGTCGAATACGCCAAATACGGCGCCAACCGTCTTGCCGAGGGCAAGCTACCGATTTGCGCCGAGATGTGCTCGACCAAGTCGCTGCTCGCGGGTGACGGGGCCATCATCGCCGAAATCTACAAGGAGCGCGTGATGAAGCGCGGTTACGGTTCGGGCATGTGGGGCTGGAAAACGGCCTACAGCGATTCGCCGACCGGCTAGGCTCCGCGTCAAATCGTTCTTGAATGGAACTGGAAGGTCGTGCCGATGTCGATCCGGATTTCAACCCTCAGAGCCGTATGCGCCGCCATCGCGCTGCTGGTCGCGTTCGCGCATCCCGCGGCGGCGCAATTGTCCTTCAAACCCACCGCCGAAGCCGTACACGAGGACCAGCTGCTGAATGCGCTGAAAGAGGGCGACAAGATCACCGGGCGGATCAGCATTCCCGATCCGATGGCCGCCAGCCTGATCCAGCCTGCGGGCCGCGACTGGCGCGATTTCCAGCGCCACAAGCTGCCGGTCATCGGCGGCATTGCGATCGTCGGCATGTTCGCTCTGCTTGCGGTCTTTCTGGCGGTGCGCGGCCGCGTCCGGGTCGAGCATGGTTTTTCCGGCATAAAACTGCTGCGGTTCGCAAGCTTCGAGCGCTTCACCCACTGGGTGACGGCATCCTGCTTCATCATTCTGGCGCTGTCGGGACTCAACATCAGCTTCGGCCGTGTGCTGATCCTGCCGCTGTTCGGCGCGGACGCTTTCTCCACCATGACCGCGTGGGGCAAGCTCGCGCACAACTATCTGGCCTTTCCGTTCATGCTCGGCATCGCGGTGATGTTCGTGATCTGGATCAAGGATAATTTCCCGAGCCGGCTCGACCTCGTGTGGATCAAGCAGGGCGGCGGCATGCTGCGCAATGGCAAGCATCCGCCGGCGCGGCGATTCAATGCCGGCCAGAAGGGAATATTCTGGATCGTCGTGATCGGCGGCGCGCTGATGTCGCTGTCGGGCTGGTTTCTGCTGTTTCCCTATCTTCCGGCCAATGTCACGGCGCTGCAGTTCTGGACCATCATCCACGCGGTGATCGCGATGCTGTTCATGGCCGCGATCATGGCTCACATCTATATCGGCACCATCGGCATGGAAGGCGCCTTCGACGCCATGGGCACCGGCGAGGTCGATCTCAATTGGGCCAAGGAGCATCATTCGCTCTGGGTCGAGGAAGAACAGGCCAAGGGCCACGCGCCGTCGACGGGTTCGGCGCGCGCGATGCCGGCCGAATAAGGGGGGAGCGCCATGAAAAGCTTTCTTGCGGCGTTGGCATTCGCGGTGATTGCCGCGGTGGCCGTGGCGATGCTGCTCAACACCGTGCAGCGGCCAAGCTCGGTGGCATTCACCACCAGCGGCGCAAGGGTCGGCGATCCCGGCCACAATCTGACAGGTCCAGTCTGAGTCCGCCGGCAATGATCGCCGTCGTCGAGAGCGGGGTTTGAGCGCGCCGAACGCCGTTCCGGCCTGGCCGGTCGAAATCCGACTGCTGAAAGACCGCCGCGCGCTGAATGTCACGTTCGACGATGGCACGGCGTTCAGCCTTTCCGCGGAAATGCTGCGCGTCACCAGCCCGTCGGCCGACGTGCAGGGACATTCCGAAGCGCAACGCAGGACGGTCGGCGGCAAGCGCGACGTGACCATTCTGTCGGTCGACGCGGTCGGCAATTACGCGGTGCGGATCGGTTTCGACGACATGCACAGCACCGGCATCTACTCCTGGGCATTCCTGCACGATCTCGGATCGAACGCCGAACAGCGGTTCAAGGACTACCTCGACGATCTTGCGGCCAAGGGTCTCGACCGCGACCGGCCGGGCAGCTAGGCGGAATCTGAAGGCGGTGAACGGCGTCGTCATCGACCACTCCAAGCAGACCATGGTCGGCTATGTCAGCGATCCGGAATCCGCTACATCGCAGGCCGGACCCCGACCACCACTATTCAGCTTCATCAGCGCCGACGACACCGTGCACGCCGCAGCCCTCGACCTTTTGCAGCATACCCAGGCGGCCGGCGACCTGCTCCTGAAGCGCGCGCACCAAACTCGCCGTCGCCATCGCAGGTTCCGAGCCGGACTGGGCGGGACTGACCACGCCATTATCGCAATCCGGCGCCGAGCAACCGGCCACCCTGAATAGCGACCTCAGCGTGGCGCAGGATTATGAGAACTATCTCGACAACCGCCAAGCCATCAATGCGGTGATGGCGGCAAATGTAAGTATAGCTGGTTCTCGCAATAGTTGCAGAACAGTATTGTTCGCGTAAAAACATCTACAGCGTGTCTTTAAAATTAGCACCACGTAACGGTTGAAGTATAAAAAACGATGTGCTTAGTTTCTCTCATAAGAGATGCGCGGAGAGGAACAATGAACAAGGCAGCTCCTGCGAGCAAGCACACCGAAGCGTCGCTGTTCGGCGAAGCGGCGCTGCAGGAGGCGTTCGCCAAACTCAGCGGTGTTCACGGTGGTTCTTCAGTGAACGGCAGCCACGCCGCTGGCCCCACGCAGTTGCAGACTGAACCGCCGCCTAAGACAGTGGCGCAGGTGCTCGGCGAAATTACCTGGCTGATGACGCAGAGCCCGCGCCACAAGACGATTCCGCTCGGCGACCTCGAATGGCTGGTGATGCCCGCGATCCTGCTGCGGCAGTTTCGGATGTTCTATGCCGGCGAGCGCCCGATCGGCGTTGCGCTGTGGGCGCTGGCAAATGATCTGGTGGCGAGGCGGATTGATGCCGGCGACAGGCGCTTGACCGCTGTGGAATGGAAAAGCGGGAAGAACCAACGCCTTATCGACACCGTCGCGCCGTTTGGAGGCGAAGCGGAAATGCGGGCTAAAGTCGGTGATATTTGACCATGTTCGTGGCCAGCAATGCTCAGGGACTAACAAGCTTTTCTGCCGGTGTGGATAAGCGAAGATCGGTACAACTCCGGCCTGTTACTATCTCGCGTACATACTTTAGATGGCAAAAATTCGCAGTTGCCGCTCTCTTTTTCCTCATTTTGTCTGATGGCTCATTTGCGCAGGGGATATATTATTTTGGACATACCACCGATCCCGTGCCGATTGAAATTGCTCTTCGGGATAAGACTGAAACTTTTCACTTTAAAATTCCTAAAGCGTATTTGACATTTTCCGAGAATTGGACGGGCGGAGTTCAGGATTTTCTCGTCCTTGAGACGAGCTTTCCTTCAATGGCGCCCCTTAGCACCGTTGCAGGTGACGTAAATGAGCTGGGCGCACTAGTCATTCATTTGCATTCTTATCCACGCACAGGTGCGGATCCCAACGTCCGAAAGACAATTGATTTCCTTATTTCGAACATGTGGAGCTACATTGGAGACTTTTCAGATAAAAATGGTCGTTCATATAAACACTACGTGTACAAACAGGACGATCAAAAATGGAAAGATCAGAAGAGGTTAGTCAAAGATTTTTTGTAGTCGATGGAAGGAATGTCTACATTGAATGCTTCAGGGAAATACTTAATCCTCATGTGGGTTGCAGGGGTTTTGCGGACTATGGCAACAACCTCTCTCTGACTTTTCAATTTAGACGAAATCAATTCGAGCGCTGGCCGGACTTTTACGAAGCGATAGTTAATCTGCTTAATTCACTGCGCCGCGCGAATTAACGAAGTTCGAGGGACGAAATGGGTTTATCGCAAAATGATATCGCTCAGCTTGCGGCTCGCATTGATGTTGGAGATCGAACCGGCTTTTATATTCTTTATCATAACATGACTGGTAGCACTGAGGCTCTGCTTCAAGCTCAGGTTTCTAGTTATAGCGGCCCGATTGGTCAGTTGGCAGCCTATTCCAATGCAGCAGCAAAAGCGATTTTAGGAGATCGATATCCTGAAACGACGACTTCCTCGGCGGGCTGGTGGGCTATCTGGATTCGGTGGGCAAGGCCGGGCTC